>NZ_JARVRU010000181.1:0-13606 GCF_030209535.1 Lysinibacillus sp. fls2-241-R2A-57 | reverse complement strand
TGGGCTTTTATCGAAAAACAAGCTCTTTCTATCAAAGAAATCAACCACACGTTATAGTGATGACCATATAAAAGAATGTGTCGAGTAGTTCGGTTTTTAGCGAGGTATGAATTGAGTCAATAATCTTATTATTGACTCAATTCTAAAAGATAGATAATATAATAATTATTTTAAAAGAATGTATAAACTATTATATTTACTATTTTTATTGAAAATGGAGTGGTTATTATGGCGAAATTTTTACGAAGGAAGTCAATCGAGCAAGCCAATAAAATAACTGAAGTCGAACGCTATAAACTAAAACGTGAACTGGGACCGTTGCAATTATTGCTATATGTACTAGGAGCCACAATAGGAGCGGGAATTTTTGTACTGCCAGGAACTACAGCTGCTTTACATGCAGGTCCTGGTGTCGTTGTTTCTTTCTTAATTGGGGGCCTTGTAACAATTGCAGTTGGACTTGCTTATGTCGAATTTGCGGCAATGGTACCAGTTGCAGGGAGCGCGTACACCTATTCTTATATTGCATTAGGTGAAATTATTGCTTGGATAATCGGTTGGGATTTATTATTAGAATTTATCGTTATTTCTAGTACGGTCGCAGTTGGCTGGAGTGGTTACGTCAATTCATTTTTACAATCTGTCGGTATTCACTTGCCAGAAGTTTTAACAAAAGATATTGCTCATGGTGGGGTTGTGAATCTACCTGCTGTGGTTGGTTGGCTTATTGTCGCTTGGATTGCACTGAGCGGAATTAAAAATGTTGGTCGATCAAATATGTTATTTACAGCTGCAAAGGTTGGCGCGATTATTTTATTCCTTGCTATTGGGGCTTTTCATGTTAACCCTATAAACTGGACGCCATTTACACCGTTTGGCTGGTCAGGTGTAATGGCGGGAGCAGCATTAGTGTTCTTTGCCTTTACTGGATTTGATGGTGTAACAACCGTCTTGGAGGAAGTGAAAAACCCGCAAAAAACAATACCAAAAGCTTTAATTGGTGGTCTAAGTGTATTAACGCTTATTTATGCACTTGTTGCACTAGTATTAACAGGTATTGTACCATCCCCTGAGTTGGATGTTCCCAATCCTACTGTATATGCACTACAATCTGTTGGTATTCAGTGGGGAGGTGCTATCATAGCAGTATCAGTTATTTTTGGATTGCTTGCTACGATGATTGCCAATACAACTAGTGCGACGCGTGTGCTGTTTGCAATGAGCCGTGATGGGCTTCTACCAGACCGTATTGCACAAACAAATAAAAAAACAGGAGTCCCTGTATTATCAACTTTAATTGTGGTTGGAACAGGTATTCTCTTATCAGGATTTTTATCAATCGGAGAATTAGCGGAATTTGCTAACATCGGAGGTTTAACTGCCTTTGCTTTAACAACAGTTAGTGTCGTTGTTCTTCGTTATACACGACCAGATCAACCACGTGTATTCAAAGTCCCTGCGTTATGGCTTGTAGCAATTGTAGGGGTTGGAGGATGTCTTGTATTAATATTTAGTCTGCCACCATTTACTATAATACGCTTTATGATTTGGTTAGCAATAGGTTTAGTTATTTATTTTGCCTATGGATACAAACATGCTAAAATAAACGCTAAAAATGAAAATCTATAAATGTGACAAACACCCCTTTGGCTCTAAAGGGGTGTTTTTAAAACTAACTTACATACAGAGCAGGTCGCACATTCTTGTTCATGCCAACATATTATATGTTTAAACTTCCTTACATGCCCAGGCATCGATCTCGACCTTTAGGGCAGGAGCAGCAAGTGCTACTACGTACATCAATGTCGTACATGGAAGGTGATCACCAAGAAAATCACTTATTATTTGTTTTCTTTGATCCGCATTCATTTCCCCAACGCAATAAAAGACTAGCTTCGTTAAATCTTGAATTTCCATATTTGCACTTTCAAGATTCTTTCGGATATTTTCTAATGCTAACTTCATTTGAGCTAATGGCTCTTCAGGTACAGTCCCGTCTTTCTCCATTCCTATTTGTCCAGATAATGTTAACCATCTCTGTGGTCCTATCACTTCAATCTGATGTACATAAGGAGCAACTGGTAGATGAATGTCCTTCGGGTTTCTTGCAACTTTCATATAATCAATCCTTTCTTTTATGGCGAAAAATGTAATAATTACATCATACTGAAACTAATTCTAATTTTACAGCCATCATAGAAGAACTTACATTGGATATGATGGTTTAAAAGGTTATAATAGAATAATAGAATCAAGGCTTATAACGCTGATACAGCTTTCAATAAAGTACACAAGTAGTGTCATTAATTTCTAATTTGATAAGACATTCAATTCTTTTCGCTCCTTGGATGAAGTTATTTCTTTTGAGACTTATAAAGCGCATGCATTTAAGTCTTATTTTAAGTGATGATGGAAATAATAATCCAATGAAGGAGGGAATTTACATAAGGATGATACGTAATGTTTTACATCAATTTTTTACTTGCTTTTGTTCATTTGATAGCGAAACCAAGGCAGCAAAGCCGTTTTGTAAAAGGAGTGAATACATGAGTAATTTCTTTCGAAGTAATGGATTTAAACGATTTATAATTCTAGTCGGGATCGCTGTTGCACTATATTTGATGCGAAGTATGATTAATCTTGTTCTACTCACGTTCATTATTACTTACTTGATGAATCAACTTACCACGAAGACAACAAAAGAGATTAGAAAATATGTACCAATGAACGAGAAAGCAGTGACAGTTACCCTCTATCTTTTACTTCTTGCAGGGATTGTGGCTGTTATTTACAAGTATTTGCCGGTCGTAACCCAACAAGTTACACAACTTTTTGATCTTATCGCTAGCTTTAGTCTCGACCCTGATGAAAACGAGATTACAAGGTATTTAGCTCCAACCTTTGAGAAAATTGAGCTTGGTAAATATTTAGAGCAGGGTGTGGACCTAACTCTTAAAAATATTACGAATATTGGTAAAATCATCTTGCACGTGTTCATTTCCCTAATTTTAAGCTTGTTTATTTTGCTTGAGAAGAAACGTATTACGGAATTTACAGCGAAATTTAAAGATAGTAAAGTAAGTCACCTTTACTATGAATTACAATACTTCTCAAAAATATTCATTCGTTCTTTTGGTAAAGTGATTGAGGCACAATTTATAATTGCAGCTGTCAATTGTGTTTTATCTGTTATTGCCTTATACATTATGGGCTTCCCACATTTGATTGCACTAGGAATTATGCTCTTTATACTAGGATTAATTCCAGTAGCAGGGGTCATTATGTCTTTGATTCCTCTAAGTATAATTGCGTATAGTATCGGTGGTTTCGTGTACATTGTCTATATCTTGGTTATTGTTATGGTCTTACATGCAATAGAGGCATACTTCTTAAATCCAAAGCTTATGTCGGCGAAGACAGATTTACCGATTTTCTATACATTCATCGTCATTCTCTTCTCAGAGCATTTCTTTGGTGTATGGGGATTAATTATCGGTATCCCACTATTCATGTTCTTACTTGATATTTTGGGAGTTACGTCCTCTGAGGGTGAAGAGCAACATCCCACTGCAGTACAAGGGGAAAAGTAAATTGAATAAAGTTTTCGTTCAAAAAGGAATCAAATGTGTATGATTCCTTTTTGTTTTTGTTAATTGGAAAAAATATATATGCTAAGATAAACTTTGAATAGATTGATACGTTAGGGGGGATAGAAGTGAATAAATATAGTAAGTTCCTAGATACGGAAGCAGCCCATGCAAAGCCTAATTTTAATATGGCAATACTTTGCATGGGGTGAATTTTAATATTTGCCTTGAAGTATTTCTTATAAAATTAGCTTTGCTACCTTATTTTATTATTTTCAAAAAAAATGAGGGGTTGGCATAAATGGCTTATAAGAAGGCTTCAGTTATCTTACCGAAAGAACTTTTATTAGAAATCCAAAAATATGTTCAAGGTGAAATGATTTATATTCCAAAAATAGAAAACACTTATTTAGAGTGGGGTGCACGTTCAGGCACAAAGAAATATATTGAGGATAGAAATAAGTCGATAAAAGAAGCGTTTACGAATGGAGCTTCCATTGAACAATTATCTACTGAGTATCATTTAGCAGTAGAAACGATTAAAAAAATTGTATATACAAGGTAACTTATTAACGAGCACTGGCAGCTAATATGTTGGTGCTTTTCGTATGTCTAAAACAGTTCCTAATTGAACTAGGCATATTCTTACTAATGAAATTCCCTTTTAATATAGTTAAAGGGAGGGGCTTTTAATGATTATAGGGCAAGATGTCTTTTTAAGACCAATTACTGAAAAAGATGTAGATAGTATCTACGAGTGTTTTCAAGATGAAGAAATTATGTATATGACGGGTACGCGTAATATTTTAACAGAGGATCAGATTAGAGAGGCTTTAAATCGATTTAGCGAAGATTCTACACGCCATGATTTTGCAATTTGTTTACTAGAAAACAGCCAAATTATTGGTGATTTAGCCATTATGGAAATAGACTTAGACAATAAAAAGGCAATGTTCCGTATAGCTTTACACAGTATAGAAAATTGCGGTAAGGGATATGGGGCTGAAGCGGTTCGACTTGTACAAAAATTTGTGTTCGAGGAGCTACAGCTTAATCGTTTAGAATTACAGGTTTACTCTCATAATATCCGTGGAATGAAATCCTACGAGAAAGTAGGCTTCAAAAAGGAAGGCGTATTAAGACAGTCCTTATTTATGAACGATAAATATTCTGATGAAATTATTATGAGTATTCTTCGAGATGAATATATGGAAATAAAAAAGAGCCACTAGAAAATATAGATCGTTGCCAGCGCTGAATTTAGTAGTGCTGGATTTTTTTTGTATGATAGATTGCGATAAATGGGATCATCACCAAAAGTTGTGGATGACATTTTTTAAAATATATGCGCTGTATATTAGTTGATTGTAGTGGAGACTGGGCGACTCCTTGGGGATCAGCGTCACAGATGAGACCCTGGAGCGAGCAACGCGAGTGAAGCGGCTCATCGGACGCCCCCAGGAAAGCGCCCAGTCGGAACGGAAATCAACCCCATATTATGGTGAAGAGTTTTAATAATAAATGGAAAAATATGATATAGTATTATTGTAAATACTTTAAAGGGGGCGGTCATTATGACAAACAAAACTGTTTTTATCTTTAAATACTGGGGGATAACGCCTAACTAACATAAAAAAGCGTTTCCCTGAATTCGGAAGGGGAAAAATGTATGAGTAAGAATACTGTAAAAATTGTAGAAGTCAATGCAGAAAATTGGTATGAGTGTTGTCTATTAGAAATATCAAAAGAACAAAGAAATTATATTGAACCAAACGCTATTTCAATAGCACAATCAAAGTTTGAGCTAACATTAAAACCATATGCTATTTATTTTGAAGAGAAAGTAGTAGGTTTTTTAATGTTCAATTCTGTAATAGAAGAACTTGATGGCTATTGGATTTATCGAATTATGATAGATAAGCATTTTCAAGGTAAGGGTATAGGGAAAGAAGCTACTAAGCTAATGATTGCAGAAATAGCTAAATTACCAAATGCGCAAAAAGTTATAGTAGGTTACCATCCTGAGAATAAAGGTGCACATTATTTATATTCAAGCTTGGGATTCAAAGATCATGGTGATCGCTTTGGTAAAGAAATGGCTGTCATCAAATATTTATAATAATGCGAAAAGGGGCCTATTTAAGGTCCCTTTTGTATTTTTTTTCAGTAAGTCTATTACTTTAGTATTGTTTATTGATTCTATATTCTGTAATATTATCCATTAGGAGGTGTTATAGTGAAAAAACTACTTATAACTTTATTAACAGCAACTTTAGTATTCTCAGTCACATCATTTAATGCTGATGTACAAGCGAAAGAGACATTTAAAAACTGTAAAGAATTAAACAAAAAATACCCTAAAGGTGTGAAAAAAGGTCATTCTGCCTATCAAGATAAGCTTGACAGAGATAAAGATGGTTGGGCTTGTGAAAAATAGAAATTAAACAATTTAAACCCCTTTCGAAACAATAATCGAAAGGGGTTTTCTTCTTCGGTTATAGCTCTAACTTAAGCTGCTTGCCTCTGAGAAAATCGTATGTGATTTTCTCTTCATAAAGATCAAAATGAGCAATGCGGTAATACCTTCAGCTACTGGGAAGGTCCACCAAATAGCCTGTGGGCCAAGTAATTTAGGCAATAGTATGAGGGCAGGGACAAATAATATAATACTACGTAATAACATAATAGTTGTTGCGAGTCGGATTTTTTCAATCGATTGGAAGAATTCCGCAAATACCATATTCACGCCAAGGAATGCATAGCCAATTGCAAAGTGTACAAAGCCTTGTGTTGCCATGTTGCGAATTTCAAACGTACTGTCACCAAATAACGCTATTAGCTGAGCAGGGAATAACTTAGCAATGATTACAGTAGTTAAACCGAGAATAAGTGCAGTGGCAATGCCGATTTTCAATAATGCTGTTAATCTTTCTATTAATCTTGCACCATGATGATAACTAACTAGAGGCTGTAGAGCCATGCCGATGCCAAGGAATACCGTTAACAGCACTGTATGAATATAGTTAACCATCGCATAGGCGGTAACTCCGTTTGAGCCCAAATAGTGTAAAAATGTCACATTATATAAAATAACCATTACAGCGACAGAGGCTTCAACAATAAAACTTGGTAGCCCAATAGCGAATATTTTCTTTAAATCAGATATGCTGAAAAATTCACGTACAAATTTTAATTCGGATTGCTTGCGGAAGAAATGTAAGCATAGCACCGACATACCGATAATTGTGGAGAGTGCTGTAGCTAGGGCACAGCCTGTTACGCCGTAATTGAACACGAAAATAAAGAGGTAGTTTAAGATAATGTTTAAAACAGATGTAGTGATTAAGCCCATCATGGCAAGCTTTGGATTGCCATCATTTCGAATAAAAATACTTAGTAAGTTTTCAATTGTGTAAAACACACCGAAAATCAAAATAACATATAGGTACTCTTGGACATAAGGATAAGTAGCATCACTTGCCCCGAATATATAGGAAATTTCCTTCAAATTTAATAAAAGTATTAGAATCAGTGTCATAACGACAACGATCATTGTTGTAAATGCTAATGTAAAGAGCTGGTGCGCTCGTTTTTTATTGCCCTCACCGAGAGAAATTGAAAATAGTGTAGCTCCACCCATACCAATCCAAAGAGAAATGGATAGCAAAATAGAGAAAATTGGTACGGCGATATTTACTCCTGCTAGAGCGGTTGGTCCAACTCCGTGACTAACGAAAATACCATCCACTAAAATATTTACTGACATCAACAACATGCCAATCATCGCTGGGAATAAGTATGATAAAAATAATGGCTTTAGTGGTCTTGTTTCAATAGGATTAATGGTTGTCATGAGCATGTACCTCCAATACCATTACCTTTTCACCGTTTTCATCTAGTTCACCGTTAAAAACGAACCCGAATTTTTTATAGAGCTGAATGGCTACTGTATTGTTGTCATAAACGCTTAAATATATTTTTTGACAGCTGTATTTAGCTACTAAATATTTAATAAGCTGCTGTAAAAAATATTTTCCCAATCCTTGGTGCTGATAGCGCTCATCGATGAAGTAGCGATCTAACCAAACGCGTTGCGTATTGTTCTTATATGGGAACGCACCATACATAGCGAAGCCGACTGCAATGTCCTCTCTATACAATCCAGCTGGAATATAGCGTTTATCAGTTTCTGCCTCCGCTAAGCATTGCATGGTACTCTCTATAAAATCTTGCTGATTGTCTGCAATGCGTAATGCTAAAATCTCCGCATTGTTTAAAGCTGTAATGTCACGAATTTCCGTGAACATAATGTCAAAACCCTTCTATTTTTTAATTTCTTTCAGTGGATGTCACGGAAATCGGAAAGAAGTTTTTATAGGATGTTAGCCTAAAAACATCTGCAGGCTTAAGCACAAAGCCGATTCCGGACGTAATTATGCAGTGGCATAATTGATTGTGAATAGCTACAATTTAATGTATATAGTAACTATATAGTCAAGGAGAGAAACTTAAGAATGTTTAATAAAAATGTAAAATATTTTACAACTGGTGAATTCGCTAAAATTTGTAAGGTGAATAAACAAACGCTCATTTACTACGATCAAATCGGTTTATTATCTCCAATTATGAAGGATAGTAAGGACTACCGTTATTATTCCATTGCGCAATATGATTTTTTTAGTGTGATCGAGCTATTAAAGGCGGTTGGCATGTCTTTAAAAGATATTCAAAAATATATGGCAGAAAAATCACCTGAAAATTTCTTAGACTTAATGCAACAGCAAAAGGACATTGTAGCGAAAAAACGTCGAGAGCTTGAGATGATTGAAAACATTATTGATGTAAAAATCGATTTAACAGAGGAAGCCTTACATCTTGATTTTGATAGCATTACGATTGAGCATCTGCCAGAAGCAACATTGTATTTAAGTAAAAATATCGAGGATTCGAAGGAGGAACAGTTTACGAAGGCTGTTTCAGACTTTATAGATGAATTAGACCGCTCTCAATTAGACACGGGTTATCCGATTGGGGGTATGACAAGAAGAGAGCAAGTATTAGCAGGAAACTATGATAACTATAGTTACTTATATATAGAGCAGCCACAGCCGAGGGAAGGTCATCCATATTTTGAAGCGATTGAAGGAGATTTTATCGTTGGCTATCATGTAGGACTGGCTACTACACTTGGTGAAACATACGAGCGATTATTTAAAGTCATGCGTGAAAAGGGCTACGAATTAGGGCAGTACGTATATGAGGAATATATTTATGACGCCGTTATTAAAAATCGTGAGGAGGAATATGTAACGAAAATTATGGTGGAAATTAAAAACGGTTGATGCTAAGTTATTGCTTATTAAGAACCACTTCGAACAATTAAAAAAGAACTAGTAAAGGTAAGCAATTTAGCACGTTTATTGAGCTTTAATGAAAGTAATATATTAGTGTTTTAAAGCGAATTAAAGTCTAGTCCTAATAAGTAAATGATTTCCTGACGATATAGTAGAAAGTCTATAAATATTAATAATACTTGGTGCAAACTTAAATAAGAGGCTCATACCATAACGTGTGGTTGATTTCCGTTCCGACTGGGCGCTTTGTTGCTGACGCTTCGCTTTCGCACAGCTAAAACATTTGCCGCTGACGCTTCGCTTTCGCGCAGAGCAGAGCTTCCTGGGGGCGTCCGATGAGCCGCTTCACTCGCGTTGCTCGCTCCAGGGTCTCATCTGTGACGCTAATCCCCAAGGAGTCGCCCAGCCTCCACTCCAATCAACCAATATACATTACATACGTTTTAACAAATGTCATCCACAACTTTTGGTGATGGGACAAATAAGAGTATCTTTCTTAACGTAGGGGAGGAAATAAGATGTGGGTTGAACGGTGGCATCATTTATTAAAACAGCTTGAACGGCAAGGGGCTTGGGTACATCCACTTGAGATAAAGCCTGTAGCTACAGAGCAAGAGCTAATAATAGTAGAAGAGCGACTTGGCGTTCGAATTC
The DNA here is from genome assembly GCF_030209535.1 of Lysinibacillus sp. fls2-241-R2A-57. Lineage (NCBI taxonomy): Bacteria > Bacillati > Bacillota > Bacilli > Caryophanales > Bacillaceae > Lysinibacillus > Lysinibacillus sp. fls2-241-R2A-57. The sequence continues at coordinate 4,011 of NZ_JARVRU010000181.1, read as the reverse complement.
CTTCTGAGTTCCGTGATTTATTACGACATTGCTCTCAACAAGTGGGGGTATATTGGTCATTGCCAGACGAGGCTTTGCTTCCTATTGAACTGGATGATATACCTTCTGGTGACTTTGGTTGGAGCTTGGAAGGGCTAGATTTCCCTTATTTTGGCGGTGATGATGAAGATTCAGAAGAACAACTTTATTTACAGTTTCATACGGCTGGTAATGGCGATGCACTCCTTATTAGGATTGATGATGGTTCTGTTTGGTATTGGAGTCATGAGGAGGATGAGTTTGATCTGCTCGCAGGGAGTTTTAACGATTATGTAGAGCGAGTTACGGCATTAGGTTGTCTAGGTGCAGATTGCGGACAGCATCGACAGTTTTGTAGTGAGGATGGATTGGATTTGAGCCTAACTAGCTCTCAAATATGGCTGAAGTGGTTTGAACAATATTTAACACTAACTCTAAAGCAAGCAATGTCTAACATGGAATCCTTATTAATGTATGTATCGATGCATGGAGTAAAAGATTCTAAAGCACAGGAAGCGTTTGCACAGTTTGATTCTAGTGAGGTCTATCATACACTTCGAAATAAAATTGAACAATCACTGTCAGCAGCAGACAAAAAGGCATGGTGTGAAGTGTTAGTACAGGTGTGTGCAATTGAGGCCAGAGAATGGGTTAGAACGTTGTGGAATAAAGAAAATGAAATGCCTAATTCGCTTCGTGATTATTTAACAGCATATTGTCTGCCAGCGGAAGAAGGTTTATCTCTTGTTCTTCAAGATATCGAGAAACAGACAATTGATTCCTATACAGCTTTACATCGACTACGCCATTTCCATAATCCAAAAATTATAACGTGGATGAAGCATCATGTTGCATTTCCTATAGATGGGTGGGACACGCTTTTATCAGAATCACAGCCAAGTGCAGAGTTGCTATTTGAATGGCTGAACGGCAGTGAAGTAGAGCGACAAACTGCTATTCGTGCAGCATGCCAAATGATGCAGCAAGGAATTAAGCCTACGACTCTCGTAGATAAAGAGAAGTGGCGGCAATTGCTTGCTTTTTGGAAAGAAAATGAAATACTACGAAAAAATAAACAGCTATTTAGCCAAGCTCTCGAAGGCCTAGATAGTTCATGGTAAAGGAGAGAGAAGATTGAACCATTTCACAATATTTGCTTCTAAAAATGACATTGATGATATCGAGTTAAAAATTTCAAATGCTTTTGCAAAGGGTTTTGCAATCGTAAAAAATGAAAATGAGTATTCGATAAAATCCAAAGCATTGTTTAAAAAACATAAATTTATAATTAGAGTCATATGTGAGGATACGAACCCAGATTACTTCGCTAATAATATTCCTGGGATGATGGGGTATTACGATAACATTCCTTTTGAAGATAACAATTTAAAAGAATTAGTATTGACTCAAATATCTGTTTTAAATACAGTGATTGCGATCGAATCAGAAAAAGAGATAAACGAAGAACAGATACAGTTATTTACGAACTTACTATCAAGTATAGGTGGCATTGGCTTTTTACCGAATGGCACTTTATTAGACGATGAAGGGGCAGTTATTGTTTATCCTGATGGGCAATCAGGACCATCTGACTTTAGACCCCACGCTTGTACACGAAAGGTAAGTGGACAAGAGGTGTCATCAGAAGAAGGCGAACAAAGAAAAAATAAAACGATAGCGTATTTAAAAGAAAAAGCTATTCCATATATAGATTCCCTTCCTCAGCTCCCAACAATAGAGGCTTGTCAGTTTAAAAACCAAGAAGACATTGCTAGAAGAGCTGTAGCCCTGTTAATTGTTATTCAATTTGCCTGTGATGTGGCGCAAGGTGGAAATGTGGAAGAATCGCGAGACTTTTTCATCAATATGTTACGCACATATAAAGTGGAAAACTATATAACTAGCAATGAAAGAGACTTTTTACAAGCTTCAGAACCAGATGTGCAAGAAGCCATTAATATTTCATGGCAATATGAGGCTTATTGGGCGCTTATTTGGGCACTTGGCTTTGTTGAAGAGCTTGATTTTCCTGATGAAGTATGTGATTGCGAGCATGCCATTCAAGTTGTTTCTAACTGTGAAACGTTTGAACACTTTTATCTTCAAACTGCCATGCGTAGTCAGGAAGAGATATTGGATGAAGCGGACAAAATTTACAGATACCATTGGGCTTGTGTAGATGGTCGGATACAAGAACAAACAGCTCCTGCTAATATGAATGAAAGTATCGTCATGGAAAGACGCAGAGGGTTGTTCTGGATGATAGGGCATCGAAATGAAGAATGGGATACAATTTCGATGGATACTTAAATTTTAAAAAATAGCAAACTAGAAGAATGAGCTAGTTTGCTATTTTTATAATCTTACTTTATATAATTTGGTTTACTTACTTTATCAATCAGAAGAATGCCATCATATTGGTCGCGTGGAACTAGACTTTCCTCCATCGTTCCCCAGCTATATGATAAGCGAGGTTCAAACATCCATGAGTTCCCTCGTTCATTTTGACGGTTACGTAAGTCGATAAATGTGTAAGGTTTATTTGACGATGAAAGAATATCCTCGATAGATCCTTTTTTAGGCGGTAAAACGGCCATAGGTTCGCCTAAATTGTTTGCTGTTTCGCCACCAGCCATATAAAGGCCAAGCACATAGCTATATTTCTTGTAAATATCTGGTAGACGCTCACCCATTAATTTTATCGGATAAGGAGACCCCATTACTTCGGATTGTGCTTTACGAATATGGTCATTATGCGCCCAGACGATAAATTTTTCAGTTGGATAAACTTCCTCTGCTAACCAAAGTAAGTTTTCCATCATTGCTTGGTCACGCCATTCCATTGTCTTATAAAAAGACGCATAGTTATGTTGTTCGGAATCAATATTTGATTGAATGGATAATTCTACATATTCGTCGGCAAAGCGGATACGGTCAGCTAAAGTACGTTCCATAAGCTTTACAATATGTGGTTCGCTCGGATAAGCTGCTTTTAACTCTTTTTCTTTAAGCTGTACTTGTGACTTTACTTGCTTATATACATTAATAATGCTTGGTTTTACCTTTTGATAGCCCTTTAAATCCTTACCGAAGCTCCAGTCTGCAAGTTGCTCCTCCACTTCACTGAACTGTTTCGCCAGTTGACTATTTTGTAGCCAGTCACCGTTCGTAAATGCATTTTGCTGTAGAACATCAAAGCCTGCCAATTTTAATGATTTATCTGTTTTCTGTGTTTTTTTAGCATATTCAAATAACGGCAGTGTTTCTTTTGACCACCATACAGGATAAATAGCATTCTTCATCGTTTGTTGTGCTGATTGTTTATCAATTTGTCCTTGAGCATTCATGGCGTTCCCCATACCACTTTCAAAGGCTAGGACATTGTAGCCCATTTCTTGGTGTAAAAATTGAATGATACGTGTTTTTGCTAGGCTAAATTCTGCCGTGCCATGTGAACTTTCCCCTAAAAAAACGATACGTTTATCTTGTAATAAAGGTTTAAGCATTTCTAAATCTTCAAAGTTACTAGAAGGGATATTTTGTTGACCAACTGTTTCAGGTTGAATAGATGTCAGGCTGTAAGCATGGTCGTTTGTCCACTTTTTCCAATCTTGCAATGTTTCATTGGATGTGCGGGCTTGCTTTGCTTCCGAATTGTTCTCTAATGCTACACGCTCTTCTATTGCCGGAACAGCTGCTGATGCATATGATACTCCGTTAAACGCTACAAAACTTGTTAACGCAATACTCAATGATAATAAAACCTTACGCTTTTTCCCTTTCGTCACTCTCCATCAGTCCTTCTCTTTATGTTAAGACCAATTATAAGTAGTTAAGTTTAAAGTAAAGGGGGGCTTTGTTTAAATTTTGTTTAAATTTGGTTTGTTTGTATTTTATGAGGCTCTTCACCTAAAACGTGTGGTTGATTTCCGTTCCGGCTGGGCGCTTTGTTGCTGACGCTACGCTTTCGCACAGATAAAACATTTGCCGCTG
>NZ_JARVRU010000024.1:0-13634 GCF_030209535.1 Lysinibacillus sp. fls2-241-R2A-57 | reverse complement strand
TTTGTTTCGATAAATCTTCAAAGTATTCCTATAAAACGAACGAAAGGAGCTTTAGTGATTCTGTTTTGGTCCACATTTTATAAAGAATACTAGTGTATTTGACCAATAAAATTCATTCTCCCTCGTTTTTCTTTATCTGACATTTCAAAAATTAAATTCAGAATACTGTAACTTTTCTATTCTGTGGTAGTCTAATTAATAAACAACTTTATGAAAGGAAGGAAAAATGATGAAAAATAAGTGGATAGCCATTTTACTCATCGCCGTACTAGCTATTTTACCAGGAACTTTTTCGTTAATAGTGCCCCAAAAAGCGGAGGCACAGGAAGCAAGTACGAGTACGAAAACGCATAGCTGGCAAGCGTCCTTTACAGAGGCATTAAAGGAAAGCGAAATAACGGATGCCAATGTATACGTAACAAATAGCAAAAATAAAAAGGTGTTAGCAACAATAACATTGGGAGACGATAAAAAGACACTTATCGTTAGCGGATTAGCACCTGATAGCTATAAATTACATGTCAATAAAGAAGCATTTGCACGAAGCGGAACTAAAACAGCCTCACAAGTAATACCGTTTACCATCATTGAAAAGCTAGAAGCAGTAAAATCAGAAAAAGAGCTGCAGCAATATTTCGAAGCACTTTTAGCCAACCACCCACAAAAAGAATTGGACTATGAAGCAACCGTAGAAGTGGCAAGCAGCGAAGATAAAGCGAGCACAAACAACGCCTCTACAACAAATAATCAAGTAGAAGGAGTGGAGGAAGGCGATATTGTTGTTGTCAAAGATGGCTTTATTTATGCTGTAAAAGATCAAGGCATTAATGTAGTTGATGCGAAAGATCCAAAAAATTTAAAGTTAGCGACAACAATCAAGCTGAAAGAATCACAATATATTTCAAAGCTAGCATTATATGATCATTTATTAATAGTGATAGGGGATGAATATCTAGAAAAAGTAGGCACAAGCATGTCGACAGCTACTTTGTATGATATTTCAAATCCAAAGAATCCAAAGCTTATACGTGAAGTGGGGCAAGAGGGATATTTACAGGATATTCGAATTACAAATGGCACATTATATTTAATCGGTAATATGTATCCGAATTATTGGATGCTTAGAGAGCAAAAAGCGCCAGATTTAAAACCAAAAACTTTTGATAGTTTAGAAGGTAAAGAGTACAAAAGCTTACCTTTAGAGAAAATTTCTATTTTACCAAATACTATGGATGGAACATATAGCTTAATTACAGCTGTAGATTTAAAAAATGGTGCCAAGGCAACTGTGAATACTAAAGGTTATTTAGGTGGCAGTAGTGGGCTTTATATGTCAGAGAATGCACTTTATTTAACAACACCAATTTATGATAGAAGTCCAGCCGTTCCTGCTACTGGTCGCATTACGGATATGATCTGGATGCCAAGAACTACTGATACACAAGTGTTTAAGTGGGATGTTGGTGGAACTACAATGAATTTTGTAGGTACTACGGAAGTGAAAGGATCCGTGTTAAACCAATACTCAATGGATGAGTATAAGGGCAATTTCCGCATCGTTACAACTGAAGGAAATACGTGGAATGAAAAAGATATATCACGTAATCACCTATTTATTTTAGATGAAAATTTACAACAACTTGGTGCAGTAAAAGATTTAGCTCCTGGTGAAAAAGTGTATTCTGCACGCTTTATGGGTGAAAAAGCATATGTGGTAACATTTAAGCAAGTGGATCCACTGTTTGTTATTGATGTGGCAAATCCGAAAAAGCCAACTGTACTAGGTGAGCTGAAGGTTCCGGGTTTTAGTAACTACTTACACCCATTAGACGATACGCATTTAATCGGCATTGGCTATGATACAGAGCAACGTTATGATGCAAATACGAAGCGTAATTTTACAGTGACAACGAATATGAAGATGTCATTGTTTGATGTTTCAGATTTCAAAAATCCAAAGGAACAATCAACAGTAAAAATCGGTGGTAAGGGCTCGTACTCGGATGTTCAATACAATCCTAAAGCGCTATTCCGCAATAAGGAATACAATTACTTTGGTTTCCCAATTGTCCTTTATGATGCAGGGAAGGGTGATGAAATCGTCTACAAAGGTCAGGGCGCACAAATCTATGAAATCACTACGGATAAAGGAATTGTACTGAAAGGAAATATCATTAATGAAAACACTAGCGAGCCGTATGAAAATTGGGAGCAACTCGTACAGCGTGTAGTCTATATAGATGACACTCTTTACACAGTAGCACGCAATGAAGTGAAGAGCTATCAGTTAAAGGACTTCAAACCTCTAGATACATTAACGATCAAATAAAAAGAAAGTCCAATAAACTCAAGGTGGAGTTTATTGGACTTTTCATGTTGTTGAAAAACTATTATGTCAATGAAATTCAGGTGTCCTATCAAATAAAGTAAGGCTCTTCTGCAAAACGTGGGGGAGATTTTCGTGCTAGCTGGGGGGCGTCCGATGAGCCGCTTCGCCGGAACGAAGATCAACCACTTCGCTTAGTATTTATCTTCTGGCATACCTCTCTCATTTATAATGATAAAGGAAGTGTCAGCAATGAGTGTTTTTTGTGCGAAAGCGAAGTGCTAACGTAGCGGCAGCAACAAGGTTTTGTCTGTGCGAAAGCGTAGTGTTAACGTAGCGGCAGCAACAACCAATGCTTTTATACTGGGACAAAACTGGTCAAAACCTTAAAAAGCGCGAGAAATCAATTTAGAAACGTTGATTTCTCGCGCTTTTTTTGATGTTAGATTTTTAGACGCAAATGGTCAGTGCGCTCAGATAGTGTTTCGAAGGTAGATGTCGATATTTTTCGAAAGTTGGGTGATAAATCGAAAAAGTTGGGTGATAAATAAAAAAAGTTGGTCGATAAATCGAAAAAGTTAGTCGATAAATCGAAAAAGTTAGTCGATAAACAATCAAAAGTTCTCGATAAATTCTCAAAACTGTAGCTCATTAAAGATTTTTGTCGCTGTTATTGCGCTCTGCTCCACTTTTGCGACAGAGAACTTGCGACTGCCGTTGTCTACCGCAGTCGCAAAGTTTTCTTTGGTCAGTTATTTTTGACGATATGGAAGAATTTCTGATACTGTAACGAATTCATAGCCCTGCCCTTGTAAATAAGCCATTACAGCATCAAGTCCGTCAGCAGTTGATTGATGAATATCATGCATTAAGACGATGGCATTATTGTGCAAATTATTTTTAACATTAGGTAGTAACTGTTTAGCATCGCGATGCTTCCAGTCCAACGTATCAATCGTCCATAAGACAACAGGGACAGGAATTTGAGCGTTAATAGCATCATTTGTTGCGCCGTATGGTGGTCTAAATACAGTTGGACTTTGATTAATTGCTTTCTCTATCTCCGCAACTGTTGATGTGTATTGCTTCAGTGCTGACTCTAGTGACAGTTTTGTTAGTATAGGATGGTTCCATGAATGATTACCTATTTCGTGTCCACGTGCAAGAACGTCTTTAGCGATTTCAGGGTAATGTTGCACACGACTACCAAGCATGAAAAAGGTAGCTTTTGCATGATACTTATCGAGAGTATCTAAAATTTGTTCTGTAACCTTTGGATGTGGGCCATCATCAAAAGTTAAGGCAATACGCTTAACATTTGGGTCACCATTATTGATTGGCTTCGTCGGCTTTGCCATCGCAATCTGAAAATCAGAGGCTAACAACGGGTTAATAAGTGAAAGGGGAAGCTTCACAATTGGCGAACCAGCTGCACCGCTAGCAATCTCATACTCCTCAAAATAGAATTGTAACGAATCATCAACAATGGCAAAGCGATTGAAGTTAGACCATTTCGGTTCGGTTGCCTTTGATAGCTCATCCTTGATAAGCTCATCTTTTAACTTGGGGTTTTGTTGTAAGTCATTACGTACATGAGTTGCTAATGTCGATAAGTTGTTTTCATCGTTGTTCAATAATTCTTTAATGGAAATCAGGTCACCAGTTTCATTATTGATGAAGAATGTTTTTGTTGAAACTTCTTGATTGGCTCCACCCGTGTACAGCACTTTTGTTAGGACAAAGGAATAATAGTGCTTTTGATATGGGAAAGTTTCCAGACTAATATTAAGTTCGCCCGTTGCCTTTTTATCTTTATTTTTTTTCATAGATGACAGATAGTTTTCTTTGGAATCTTTTATGTACTGTAAGACAGCATCGTTAAAAGCTTTATTATCTGTTTCTGGATAGTGCAAAGCAAAAGGAGTTCGCTCATCATTAGAAACATCTGTTACAATACGTATACCTGGAAACGCAGAGTTCTCTGTAGAAACTTTACTCGTTATTGGTGGTTCCTCTTTTGAGGCACTTATTTTTTGAAACTTAAAGTCATCCTTTGATAGGAGAATGACTAAAATAATTGTTGTTAATGTAATGATGAGGCCAACTAATAGGAAATCAATCATTGGGCCGCGTCTTTTTCTTTTACTTCTTCTTCTGCGTTCCGGCATTTTGATGGATACGCTCCTTTCCTTATTTATTCTTCTATATAATCAGACGTGTTAGTCATTGAAAAAGTTATATGAATCTACGAACTTTTGTAATCAATTTATAGGGAACCGATCTTCATGAATAAATAACTCAATAACTTACACTTTTCAGCATATGACAGCCAAAGTGTTTTTGTTAAAAGTTAAAACTTTCAGTTGAGTTTTTATGTGCATTTCGATACTATGGGCAAGGAACCTTTTGAAGGAGGCAGATAGCTTAATGGCTTTACATGAAGCGGATAATGAATTTACGATTGACTGCTTATTACTTGCAGGGCGTATTATGATTGAAAGTGGTGCAGAAACATACCGTGTGGAGGATACGATGCTACGCATGGCACATTCTCAAAATATGCTGGATGCGCAATGTTATGCCACACCAACAGGGATCATTTTTTCTTTAGGCAAGACACAGCCAACGAGAATTACATCGATTTCCAACAGAATTACAGATTTACAAAAAATAGCCTTGGTAAATTCAGTATCTCGGAGACTCACATCTCACATGATAACATTAGAAGACGCTTATGACGAGCTAAAGTCGATACAAAAAACAAATTATTTTTTGCCAACATATATTCAAGTCATAGCAGCAGCTCTTTCGAGTGGTTGTTTCCTTATAATGTTTAAGGGGGGGTGGTCTGATTTTCCGGTTGCATTTTTAGCGGGAGGGTTAGGCTTCCTAGTGCTTGTGATGATAAATCATTTAACAAAAGTAAAATTTTTCTCAGAATTTACGGCTTCATTAGTAATAGGATATATTGCTGTCTTAGCAGTGAACTATGGCTATGGTGCGGAATTAGACAAAATTATCATTAGCTCCGTTATGCCGCTCGTACCAGGTATTTTAATTACGAATGCAGTTCGAGATTTAATGGCAGGTCATTTTATGTCAGGGATGGCAAAGGGAGCGGAAGCTTTTTTAACGGCTTTTGCCATTGGTGCAGCTATTGCTGTCACTTTATCGTTTTAGGAGGCAGACGACATGGACTATATCATACAATTGATTGTTAGTTTTTTTGCCACTGCTGGTATCGCAATAATATTTAATGTACCTAGAAAAGCCTTACTTTATTGTGTTTTGGTTGGGGTAATAGGCTGGATGATATATTTCGTCCTAACAGAACATGGAATGGATGTTGTGAATGCCTCATTCTATAGCGCATTTGTAATTGCTATTGTTGCGCATTTATATGCTCGACGCTTTAAAATGCCAATGATTATTTTTATTGTTGGTGGTATCATCCCGTTAGTTCCGGGAGGTATGGCTTACAATGCAATGAGAAATGTTGTAGAAGATGATTATTTACAGGGGCTACAGTATGGATTAAAGGCATTTTTAATTACAGGTGCCATCGTTATGGGGCTTGTATTCGCAGAGGTATTTATACAGCTTATTTTCCGTTCTGTCCGTACTAGTAAAGCGACATTCCAGAAGGTTTATAAGAAATAAGGCTTTACAGCAAATGTAGGGGAGAACATGGCGGATAGAAAGACCGAAGTGACGGATAGAAAGGTCAAAGTGGCGGATAGAAAGGCCAGAGCGAAGGATAGAAAAGTCAAAGTGCCGGATAGAAGCCAGAGCGACGGATAGAAAGACCAGAGCGACGGATAGAACGATCAAAGCGGCGGATAGAAAGACCAGAGCGACGAATAGAAAGGCCAAAGTGGCGGATAGAAGACAGAGCGACGGATAGAAAGGCCAAAGTGGCGGATAGAAAGACCAGAGCGACGGATAGAAAAGCCAAAGCCAAAGATATAATAAACACGAAAAAGGAGGTTACGTTCTTAAACGTAGCCTCCTTCTTTAAATTAACTATTTAACGAGTAGTGCTGCAATTTCCTCAGCAGTAGTTGGTTTACTAATATAGTAACCTTGAATCGCATCACAGCCATAAGAAGTCAAAAGGTCTGCTTGTTCAGCTGTTTCAACACCTTCTGCTACAACTCTAAGTTCCATAGATTTTCCGAGTTGTACCATACCGTTTATTAGCTTTTGTGTTTTTTCAGATTTTAATAAAGAACTTGTAAATGCTTTATCGATTTTCAATGTTTCTATTGGTAAAATCTGCATATATCTAAATGAGCCATATCCGGTACCGAAATCATCTAGTACAAAGGCGATACCTTCATTTTCAAGCTTACGCATTTGCTGCGTGATAAAGGTAGCAACTTCTGCTTCTAGGGCAAATTTCTCAGTAATTTCAATTTGAATAAGATTTGCTGGACAGCCTGTTTTCTCTAACATTTCAAGTATTGAATTTGCCATGTTTTTATCACGGAATTCGCGTACAGAAGAGTTAATGGATACTTTTAAGTCAAGACCGGCTTTTTTCCAGATTAGAGCCTGTTCACAAGCTTTTTCTAACATAAAGGAACCGATATTATTAATGAGACCCGTTTCCTCAGCAATTGGTATTAGCTCATCAGGTGAGACAACGCCTATTACTTCATCTTCCCAACGGACTAATGCTTCTACAGCTGTGATGTTACCTGAAGAAACATCAAATTGTGGCTGATAAAGGACTTTTAGATTTTTTTGGTCAAGTGCCTGAAGTAAACGTTTTTCAATTAAAGCTTTCCGATTTAATGCCTTATGTGTTGCTTTTGATAGCGCGACGACTCTATCGCCACCTGCTTCGCGAACAGTTGTAATCGTAGCAATGGATGCCTTCATTAATTGGGAGAATGTAGTTTGATCCTCAGGGTAACGTGTAATTCCTCCACTAATAGAAATAGGGACAGCAACGTTACTATTATAAATTGGATGCTGTTGTAAGTAAGACAGGAAGCCCTGAATAAACCATTCACTTAAAGGTGTGATTACAACAAAATCATTTTCGTTAATGCGTGCCATTGTGCTATCTTGGAAATACATTTTTATACGATTTGTAAATTCCACGATAAGACCTTGATCGATTTGATGATCATGCAACTCTTTAAGCGTATAAAATTTATCGATACTTAAATAGACGAAAGAAAAGTTTCTTTCTTCCTCAATCATGCTGGAAATCACTTTTTCGAGTCGATGTGCATTCATGAGACCTGTTTCTGTATCGATATAAGCGATTTTTTCAAGCTGATGTTGTATCGTCTTTGACTTCGTGATATCTTTTTCAATTAAAATAAATTGTTGCTCATTTACTTCGAGATTAAATGTTGGGATAGCTGTTAGAAGTACCCAATAAGACTGGCCTGTTTTTGTGACTTTTTCGACTTCACCTTGCCACGTGTGCCCATTGTTTAAATTACGCCAAATAGTATTTGTGATTTTTTCACTCACTTCATCATCAGGGAATAACTGCCAAAACGTTTTGCCGATAACGCGCTTAGGTGTCCATTGACTCGTTTTTAGAAATTCAGCATTACATTCTAAAATAAATCCATCCTGATCAAGTGTTACTGTCATAAACGTCGAGTCTAAGCCTTGTTTTAAGTCTACTAAAGTACTGCTATTTGAGACAGAATTAATCATTATTTCTGGTAACATAAACATCATAAGAATGAAACGCTCTCCTTGTTCAGTAAATGGTTTAGCTAGCAGCGTTGTCGTAATTTCTTCATTTGTATATGTGTTCATATGAATTTGATTTATATGCGTACTGTCATCATTTTGTAAAATTGTTTGAAACGTCTCTAATGAAAGCTGGCGTAGTAAATTTTCATGAATGAATGAAGCAGTACGTTCTTTAGTATCAGTAGCTGAAAAACCAAATAGCTGTTCAGCAAGTTTTCCCAAAATAATAACTTGTCCATCTTGATTCATGACAATGGCAGGAAAAGGAAGTGAATTTAAATAATGTTCATCAATCGTAAATGATTTGTGCATATGACTCATGATTATTCGATCTCCTTGCGTAATCTATATATACTAATATTATAGTTAATTATCGGGAATTAGTCATTATGAATATATTTGTAAATATTTGATAATGAAAAAAACTAGGACTTTTTCAGTGAAACCCAAGAAAATAATTGGAGAAAAATAACATTTTTTAGTATGTATATAGGAAGTAAGAATTGTATAAAACGGTTAAAAGGAATAGTATATATCGGCTCTAGTTCGATGTTATGGGAGCAACTGGATCTTTAATGAAGTGGTTACTCAATCATACACCATTGACAGTTTCCTTTATGTTAACAATTCTTTTATCGGTTGCAGGACTTACATATTTATCTTCATTCAGCAGGGGTTTGGATACCCACATTGATCGTTAACTGGAAAAGATATTTTCAATATTGGGCGTACAGTTTGCTTTCGTGGCAGCGATCAACGAAAGTAATGCTGTATTAGCTACCTTTTTACATTTTCTAGCACCGATATTTATTGTTGCTTTTGTCATTCTTATTTTAAAGAAATTGCCCCCTAAATATCAAGTGATAGGGATTATTGGTATGCTTTTAGGTCTTTTTCTCCTACTAACGAACGCTTCATTCGATGTTTTCTTAGTTAGTGATAAAGTCTTATTGTAGGATTAGCCATGGGTCTAACATTTGCCTTCTACATATTGTATCCTGCACGTCTGATGAAAGAATGGAGTGTACTACTTGTTGTCGGGTGGGGAATGCTTATAGGTGGTGTAATGCTAGAAATATTAGTTGTGTTTGGCAGTCATATTTGTGATTTGTTTTAAGGTTACATGCTAAATGATTGCTTTAGCTTCTTTTAGCGGGTGTCTAAACATCCATTGAAAGAAGTTAAAGCCTCCGAATGCAATTATGCCGAAGTAAAATTGATTATTCTTCGGAAATGTGGCTTTCATACTGTTTTTAAGTAGCTTGAAATATATTACAGCAGTTGAGATTAGTATTCTTTCTAGTATTGAACCACTAGCTGCTATGGTTATTTCAGTAATCGTGTTTGAAGCATCATTAGGTTTTGGCAATTAGTTGGTGTGTTCGTTATGCTTGTTTGTGTAACATGGCTTTCGGTAGCGGGAGAAAAAGCATAAATATACTATCAGCGTAGGAGCTTACGACTATCTTTGAATTATAGAGAACATCTTCATTCAAATGAAGATAATGCCTCCGAACGTATTGTTTGTCGGTAGCGACAGCAACAAATGTTTTCTGTGCGAAAGCGAAGCGACAGCTAAAATTACGCCAAGACGAAATTGATTTTTTACTAGGACAAGGGGGAATAGTGTGAAACAAATTTTTTCCTATATAAAGCCTTATAAATGGACTGCATTTATTGCGTTAGGTTTGATGTTGTTGGAATTGTTTGTCGAGCTTGCTCAGCCACTTATAATGGCTAAAATCATAGATGATGGAGTGCGAGCTCAAAACCAAGGGATGATTTTGCAATGGGGTGCTGTTTTACTTGCCTTATCCTTCGTAGCCTTTATAGCTGGTGTTGTGAATTCATATTTTTCATCGCATACAGCACAAAGCTTTTCCTATGATTTACGAAATGCACTGTTTGAAAAAATACAATCCTTTACTTTAACTACGTATCAAAAATTCTCAACGGCTTCCCTTATTACAAGGTTAACGAATGATGTGACACAAGTACAGACGGTGTTATTTATGAGTTTGCGTATCATGCTTCGGGCACCACTTGCCGTAGTTGGTAGCATTGTGATGGCTTTTGTTGTGAATGCAAAGCTAGCGTTGTTTTTAGTTATTGGTGCACCAATTATCTTCATTTTTCTTGTTTTTATGGTGGTAAAAGGTGTGTCTTATTTTGGACTTGTGCAGAAGAGAATAGACCGCTTAAATCGAGTTTTACAGGAAAATTTACAGGCAATTCGATTGGTGAAGGCTTATTTACGTGGTGCTTATGAAGCGTCGCGTTTCGATGAGGTCGCCTCACGTTTGAAAATAGATACAGTAAAGGCTCTTCGTACAATGGAGTACATTATGCCAGTACTGTTATTCATCATGAATATGAGCTTACTTGCAGTGCTGTGGTTTGGGACAAAGCAAATAGCTTCCGGTACAACACCACTTGGAGATGTTGTGGCTATTGTCAATTATGCAATGCGCATGACAGGATCGTTTTCGATGTTTGCCTTTATTATTATTTTTTATGCGCGTGCAAAAGCCTCAGCAGAGCGTATGGCAGAGGTCCTTTCGACTGAGAATGAGATTGAGCTACCGTCATCCTCAGAGAAAACATCTAATGACTTGAATTTTGGCGAACTAGCTTTCGAGCATGTTAGTTTTACTTATCCTGGGGGAGACTTGCCTGTACTATCCGATGTCAGCTTCCGAGTGAAATCTGGTGAAAAGTTAGCCATTATGGGGGCAACAGGTGCAGGGAAATCAACGTTGCTACAGCTTATTCCACGCTTCTACGATGTCACAGAAGGCAAAATAGTAGTAGAGGGGAAAGATGTACAGCAATGGGATTTACAAGAACTGCGCGAAATCATCGGCTATGTTCCACAACAGTCTCTATTATTTACGGGAAGCATTGCTGATAATGTTCGTTGGGGCGATACAGAGGCTGAAATGGATGCAGTGCTACAGGCGACAATGCAAGCGCAAATCCATGCTTCTGTGGAGGATTTCCCGAACGGATACGAGACAAGGGTCGGTCAGAAGGGTGTCAATCTTTCTGGTGGTCAAAAACAAAGATTATCTATTGCTAGAGCGTTATTAAGAAAAGGGCATATATTAATGCTCGATGATAGTACAAGTGCGCTTGATGTGAAAACGGAGCAGGCATTATGGGAGGCATTGAGTGAAGAACAAGCAACAATGCTAGTAGTCACTCAAAAAATTCGTACAGCAAAAGGTGCGGATCGAATCTTACTCATTGATGCAGGAAAAGTGGTCGCATATGGGACACATGAAGAGCTATTGCAAACTTCAGTGCTCTATGAAAAAATCGCAATTTCCCAACAGGAGGTGGAGGAATAATGGGATTTTTCCAAAAACCTTTTGGCTATGAACCGATTTTGACGCAAGATGATGTGAAGCAGGCTGTTAAGAAAAAGAAGGGACCTCGTGCGACAGATTGGAAAAGTACACTGTTGCGTTTATGGAAAATTGTTGATGAACAACGTGTACTATTAATCGTTGTGCTGTTACTTGTCACGGTGAGCTCCATATTAGCTCTCCTTGGGCCATATTTAATCGGTAAAATGATTGACATGTATGTGATGCACGGAAAGCTTACAGGTCTAGGTAACGGAATTATGCTGTTAGTTGGCATTTATGCGCTATTAGCAGTAGCATTATTTTTACAAAACTATTGGATGATCGGTATTGCTCAGCAAACCATTTATAGATTGCGAACGAGTGTATTTGCACATTTCCAAAGACTACCGATAACTTTTTTCGATCGTCGTCAGCACGGAGAATTAATGAGTCGAATGACGAACGATATTGAAGCAGTTAGCTCAACATTAAATAGTTCCTTTATCCAAGTGTTTTCTAGTGTATTAACGCTTACAGGAACAGTGATCATCATGTTAAGCTTAAGTCCTTTACTAACAGTATTAACGATGACAATTATACCGATTATGTTTTGGGCAATGCGTTGGGTCACACGGAGAACAGCACCATTATTTAAAGAGCAGCAAGCGGCAATAGGGGCTCTTAATGGCATGATTGAAGAAACGATTTCGGGCCAGCGAATTGTGAAGGCTTTCTCACAAGAGGAACGAATGAAAGAGGAGTTTCGCGAAAAAAGTTTACGATTAAAAAGAACTGGCTTTTGGGCACAGACATACTCGGGATATATTCCAAAGGTCATGAACTTTTTAAACAATATGAGCTTTACAATTGTTGCTGGTATTGGAGGCGTACTTGCTCTTTATGGTCATGTGTCGATCGGAGTCATTGTTATTTTCACAGAATACGCAAGGCAATTTACACGACCATTAAATGATTTGGCCAATCAATTTAATACAGTACTGTCAGCAATTGCTGGTGCTGAGCGTGTATTTGCGTTACTGGATGAACAGGCTGAAGAGGAGGCTGCTTCAGTACAGAAGCATAAACTATTAGGACAAGTAAGCTTTCAACATGTGCACTTTAAATATGAGCAAGAAGAGGAAGCTTACACTTTAAAGGACGTTAATTTTAATGTAGAGCCTGGACAGACGGTAGCTCTAGTTGGAGCAACTGGAGCGGGGAAAACAACGATCTTACAGCTGATTGCAAGATTTTATGAGGTAACAAAGGGTGAGGTTTTATTTGATGGCGTGAACGTTCAGCAAATAGAACGACAAGCATTGCGCTCGCAAATGGCCTTTGTGTTACAGGATCCGTTTTTATTTGAAGCATCTGTACGTGAAAATATTCGTTATGGTCGATTAGATGCTAGTGATGAAGAAATAGAAGAAGCGGCAAAGCGTGCAAATGCACATGACTTTATTATGAAGCTAAAGGATGGCTATGACACAATACTTGCAGCAGATGGTCGAGAAATCTCGCAAGGTCAAAAGCAGTTACTGTCCATTGCACGAGCGTTGATTGCTGACCCGAAAATTTTGTTGTTGGATGAGGCGACAAGTAGCATTGATACTGTGACGGAGCTGGCGATTCAAGAGGCTCTAGAGATGTTAATGCAGGGACGCACAAGCTTTGTTATTGCTCACCGCTTAAATACAGTGCACAATGCCGATATTGTGCTTGTTATGCACAAAGGTGAGTTAGTCGAAGCGGGCCCACAACAAGAGTTAATTGAATCAGGTGGCATTTATGCACAGATGCTACAATCTTCATCCCATCATCTTGATGAGTAGGGATACTTTGAAGATTTATCGAAATAAAATGGCGTTTTATCGAAACTATTTGAACGTTTATCGAGACTTTATCTCGTTTTATCGAAACTATTTGAGCATTTATCGAAAAACACTCTTGAACTACCTTTTCGTAGCAGTTCACACACAGTGAGCTGCTTTTTTGGCAATTTGAGCGTTTATCGGAACAACTTAATTTTCTACCCAAAAAACGATTCAATCAGTTTTCTTCTAAGCTCAAATATATTTCCGAATTTTCATATAATTTACCATTAAAATGGTATAATTGAGAATAAAAGTCTCATCATCAAAAGTTGTGGATGACATCTGTTAAAACGTATGCCATATAGGTTGATTGGAGTGGAGGCTGGGCGACTCCTTGGGGATCAGCGTCACAGATGAGAC
>NZ_JARVRU010000067.1:0-13856 GCF_030209535.1 Lysinibacillus sp. fls2-241-R2A-57 | reverse complement strand
CCCTTTCATCGATCAATAATAAACCTATTTTTTCCTAATCAACACGCCTGATATATTTATTCAATTTCTTAGTTTATTCTGTACAACAACTACTTAAAATCTATTTTTTCTTTATAGAACAGTTCCAATAACCTCGTCAATTTCCTGCAACAACGCCTTATTTTTCATCGTCGTGCTTAATGTTAAGTTACTTTGATCGACTTGAATAACAGCAATTCGCATCCCTTCTTTAATGCTGGCACTGGGTAAAGGAATCATTTTGTCTACATCGAAAGTCATGATAAGATCAGGAAATTTAGATTGTATGTTACCTGCTTTCGATAAAGTCATGTACTCATTCCAAAAAGTTAAATGGACATCTTCAACAGTTAATTTACCTACGTCAAAGCCATTTTCCTTTGTTAACTAATAATCAGTCACTTTACCAGAGACTATGTGCACCCCATTCAACTGACGAATTACATTCTCCATTTTTTCTTCGTTTGTTTGTCCGTTGAGGAAGCAATAGCCGAGCTCTATCGCCGCTGAAATTGCATGCGGGGCACCATGTTCTTTTAAATAGCCAATGGTTACAGGGTTTCGAGTTACTCCTACCAATCCGCCAGCTAAAATAGAAGCATGACGAACAGTTTTTGCTGTGTTTTGTAAATTACCTTCGACAAAGCCTTGAATAGCAAAATCATTTTTTCCACCAGCATAAAATTGAACGGATTGATAATCTTGTTGTTCATGTAGATTCAAGGAACCCATAATTCCAGTTGGATGGGCTCGTCCATTGCAAGGAGCATCCACGACAGGTACGTTCAATAAAACCGATTGTAACCAACCATTAATTGTCGTTATAGCTCCATTTTCGTTCGTAATAATTCCCTTTACCTGATTATCGAAATACGTGTTCAAATTTCTATAACTCCAGCAAAGCTGTTCATTTGAAATATATTGGTCGGTTGCTGAAGGAGCTCCAACCATCGCCACACAAGCAACTAAATCTTCATTATCTAATTCTGTTATATCAATTAAATGCGGGGCACCGACAGTGAATATTTCCTCGACTAATTTTAAACCTTCCTCTAGAAGCCCTCCTCCACCGCCTCCAAGTATGGAACCCCCATAGACAGCAGCAATACCATCTTCGTAAGATAGAACTTTTACCATAAACCATTACTCCTTTCTATTTTCCTATTTTTAAAATAGAAGAGAAGAAACTATACAAAGCATCTCCAGCGATGACACCCGCCGCAAATACAGTCATTTCAGATTCTCTCTTACTTTTCGTCATATAAGTGAAAATAACGCGAAGTAAAATACCTACTAAAACAGCCCATCCAGCAATAGGATTGATCAGTAATAAACCAGTCGCAAACAAGATACCCATTTGTCTCTTCGAACCACCGATAAGTTGAATCAATGCGCCCGGAATTGCCCAAATCAATAATTGTTTAGCCACATCTCCTGTCACGCCAGATTGGATTGTAGCAGCATATACATGGTTTACAGGTGCTACTAAACCTTGTGCAAAATAGGATTGGTAAGATAGTAAAACAACAATGGCAGAAATAGAGAAAGCTAAAATTCCAGCGATTAGCTGCTGTTTACGCCCTTCTTTTTCTAATGCTGGATCACTACCATTTCCTCGTAAAATAAAACCCGTTTTTAAATCATAGCCCATATCCGCAAAGGCAACACCTGTTGCTGCACTATATCCAGCTAATAAAGCCAATGCTTGTGGCGGAAAACCAATCAAAATGCCGAGAATAAGCGTTATAAACGCTACTGCAAATGCTGGGAACCAACCTGCATGCATGGCAGCAATACCAACAATTAATTCATGTACAAATGCCGCAATTGCTGCAAATAGGATAAAGCCTATCAACATGCCAGAAGACATATGTGACATCAAGCCACCTAAAAGTGCGATGAATATTGCTATCACTAAATAAGCAATAAACCCTGCACCAAAGCCCTGTCTTATCTCTCTCGAACTTTTAGAATATATCAACTCCTCAGACTTTTCAGTGGATTTATTGCCAAATAATGTAAAAGCTACTTGGAATAGCGCCACGATACCAGCACCAATCATAATGCCATGTGGAATATAATATTCGTTTAAATCTACATTAAATAATTGA
The DNA here is from genome assembly GCF_030209535.1 of Lysinibacillus sp. fls2-241-R2A-57. Lineage (NCBI taxonomy): Bacteria > Bacillati > Bacillota > Bacilli > Caryophanales > Bacillaceae > Lysinibacillus > Lysinibacillus sp. fls2-241-R2A-57. The sequence goes on along the minus strand of NZ_JARVRU010000067.1, from coordinate 11,727 downwards.
ACAGAATAGCCTCTGAGTAGCAGACCTATTCCAAACATCGTAAGTGCCCAAATGTTCCCAATAAACGCTACCCCAAAAGCTGACATTGGAATTTTAAGTACAGCTCCAACAATACCTATTGAAACACCACCGATTAAAACTTTGGCATTTTTACCGCCTTTGTCTCCAGCTTTAATAGCTTCAGCAGTTGCAATCCCTGGTGGCCAAGTACCTGTCGCTGGGAAAATCTTTGTATCAAAAAATTTATATAATAATAAAGCATCAACAAACATCGCTAAAATAACACCGATAAACAATGGTAACACTAAATTTTCATAGCCTAAAACATACGGAATACCAATCGGCAACATTAAACTACTCGCTGCACTAAAAGTTGCCGATGATATCGCAGTTTGAATAATATTTTGTCTATGAACTGATTTGAATTCTATCAGCTTCCCAATAGGAATTCTTCCTAAAATCATTGCAAATATGGCACCGACAATTGATGTATTAGCAGAAATTCCTAAAGTAGTAATCAGTTGCAATCCAATTATCGCACCAATCACAGACGTTAAAACTACTATTAATAGAGTCACAGGTTCTAAAGCTTTAGGATGTAATACTTTATTATTCATTGAGTCAGCTCCTATTATTTATAATTTAGAAATGTGAGATTGAATCTGATGAGCAATTTTTAATAACTGTTCAAGCATATATTTCTCCCTCTGATCATCAATGTCATATACTAATCCAGAAATCGTAAGAGATGCCATAATTTCTTTCTTATTATTGAATAAAGGTACACTTATACCAAAAGCATGTTCATTGTACTCCCCTACAGTAATGCACCACTTGTTTTGTCGTATAGTTTGCAGTTCTTCATTTAATTCATCAAGAAGCCTTTTAATGCTTTCCTCCGACAGCTCTTTATTAAAATAGCCTAACAATTCAAGTTGTTTTTTCTCGTCCAAATAGGCAAACATTACTTTACAAGAGGCTCCGATATATAGTGGTGTTTTCGTTCCCAACGACACCGCATACTTTATATCTTTATTACTTTCAGCTATTTTTGTTGTGACACCGTATTCATTATCCATATAAGTTAGAAATACGGATTCATTTATTTCACTTGCAAGATTTTGCATCAATATATAAATGGCAGAATGCGGGTCTTTTGTAGTCGATAGCACATCAGAAAAAATGAACATTTTATAACCTAATTTGTATTTTTTTGTGCCTTCATCCTGTGTTAAATAACCTGCTTCTGTAAATGTATTGATTGTTCTTTGGACAACACTTGTTGGTAGCTTTGTCATGCGTGAAATTTCGCGTACACCCAATGCGTTTTCTGTGGTGGCGAAACATTCCAGTATATCCAATGAATTTTTTAACGTCTTGACAGTCATTTATTTCTCCTTTTTAAGCTTTTTTATAGCCATACTGTTTTTCAGCTACTGCTAAAGAAATGTATTCATTTAACAAGTCTTTTTCTATTGCTTCAAGAGTTCTTTTTTGGGAATTGCCGTACCCCCCGCCAGTTGCTGTAACAAGCTCTATTCGGTCCCCTTTTTGCAATTCATAATTCGCAAGTACACCAATTGGCCCAACCTTTGTACCATCTTTTTTATGAATCATTAAATAGTTATGCGAGCCTTTCTTCCCACCATTTAAACCAAATGGTGGGAACTGGTGTCTACCTAAATTGACTGAAACCTTTTGTCCATCATGATTAACGGTATACACACGGCATACCCCTAGGCCGCCTCTAAATTCTCCAGCTCCTGCACCATCGCAGTTTAAACTATATTCATCAATATGAATACCGTATTTTGTCTCCGCAATTTCAACAGGAAGGTTATATGTTTCACCATCCCCCATACAATATTGACCACTTTGACCATCTTCATCATTTGATGCCCCCCAACCACCAACAGATGGCTCAACAATTAGGAATGACTCACCATTATCTGGGTTTTTACCTGTTAAAATAAACGTACAAACAGACTGTAAATGGCCCGCTGAAAGTCTTTCTGGTAAGTGGGGTGCTAGTGCTTTCCAGATTAAATCTGCCGCTCCAATGCGCGCCTCAAAATTCATCGAAACTGGGTGTGGTCGTTTGGCAGACACAATTGAATTCTCATCCGTAATGATTGTTAACCGTTTAAATACACCTTCATTAATTACATCAATATCACCAAGTAACGCTAAAAACATAACTCTCACGCTGGCCATTAAGCCGAATTTTGAACAGTTTACAGGTACATGAACTGCAGGATGGGATCCTCTAAAATCACAAATAAATTCTTTATCATTTATTGTCACTCTTACGTTGATAGGGTAAGGCCCACCTTTTAATGGATCTCCTTCAATAAAGTCTTCTGCATAAAACTCCCCTTTTGGTAATTGTTGTAGTTCAATTTCAACAATCTTTTCACCTTTGTCCAATAATTTTGCAATGGACAACTTAACAGATTCAGCGCCGAACTTCTGACAAAGTTCAATGATTCGTTTTTCACCCGTTTTTAGTGCTGCTACTTGTGCGAACATATCTCCAATCGATAATTTTGGTAGACGAACATTTGTAGAAATGATTTCAAAAATCCCTTCATTCAACTCGCATTTTTGATAAAGCTTTACACCTGGCAACTGTAAGCCTTCTTGATAAATTTCATTGGAATTACTTGTGAATGAACCAGGGTCCATCCCACCAACTTCCGTCCAGTGTGCTTTATTGGCAGAGTAGGCTATAACATTTCCATTGTAGAAAATCGGAAGTACTAAACCAACATCTGATAAATGCGATCCTCCACCAACATATGGATCATTAATAATGATGACATCACCTTCATTTAAATCTTCACCGTTCTTAAACTTTTCAATAACATGCTGAACCATTGGACTTAGCATTCCGATAAAGCTTGTCACACCATTTCCTTGGCTAATCAAATTGCCCTTCGCATCAGTTAAACCACAAGCATAATCTAAAACCTCATAAATCACTGGACTCATCGATGAGCGAGCTAAAGCGACAAACATTTCATCTCCAATAGCTAGCAATGAATCCTGAATAATTTCTACAGCAAAAATGTCTTTTCTCATGATTTATTTCCCCTCCACCTCTACAATCAGATTCCCATATTTATCTATTTCAATGGATTGTTTTTCACTTATAACGACCGTAGATGTTGGATTTTCAACAATCGCAGGACCAGAAATCACATTTCCAGGTACTAGCTTTTGTTGATCGTAGACATTTACTTCTACCCAACCAGTTTCCTTGACGTATAAATTTCGTTTTCCTTTTATACATGTCGTCGTGTCTATGTGTGAAAAATCTAATTCCTTAAATTGAACTGCTTCATCCTTCCCATAAATAGTGAGATGTAAATTCACTAATTCAATCGAGGTATTGGGTAAATCAAAAGAAAACTCCTGTTTATGTTTAATATGGAACGCTTCGACTAAATTACCTAGCTTTTCTTCATTAATGACGATATTGGATGCGTTCAATTTTACAGCGTGTTCCTGACCCTTGTAGCGTAAATCGTAATTAATCTCAAAATAATAGTGATCTTTTGAAAAAGGAGCTTCCGCATAGGCTTTTTCAATAGCTTTATCGATAATTTTTTGAATATTAGTTAAATGATTTTTATCAAAGTCCATTAAATTAGTTTGGATATAATCTTGTCGATATTCCGTCATCATCATCCCTAATGCTGAAAAGACCGATGATCCATATGGAATAATCACTTTTTTCATGTTCAATTCTTCCGCCAAATTAATAGCATGTAATGGACCGCCCCCACCAAATGCAACCATTGTAAAATCTTCTGGGGCATATCCTTTACGAATCGAGATTAATTTAAGAGCATTTAACATATTCGAATTAGCAATATCTAGAATTCCTTGCGCTGCCTCTTCAGCTGTTACATTAAATGGTTTGGCAATTGATGTAATTAGCGCCTCTTCAATCTTGGTCAACGGAACTGGATTATCAAAGTTTTCTAATGATAGTCTTCCTAAATAAACATTAGCATCTGTAATGGTCGGTTGTGTATTTCCTAAACCGTATGCGACAGGCCCTGGGTTTGCCCCAGCAGAGTCTGGACCAACTTTTAATGAGCCAAATTGATCTACTCTTGCGATGGAACCTCCACCATTACCGATTTCTACAATATCTACGACAGGTGTTTTAATGGGATACCCTGCGAATTTTTCATTTCTTTCAATATAGTAATCTGTTGTTACATTTACTTTTCCATTTGTAATGAGGGAACATTTCGCAGTCGTTCCACCAACATCAAAAGCGATAATATTGGATTCATTTAATAGCTCTCCTAATTTAGCAGCTCCGAACATCCCCGCAACAGGGCCTGATTCCACTAAGTTAATTGGTAACTCCATTGCTTTATCAAAACTTGTCGTTCCACCATTGGATTGCATAATTTTTAAATGCTCTGTAATGCCGATCGTACTTAATTTTTCTTTTAAGCTTTTTAAATATGCATGAGCAATTGGTTTTACGTACGAATTTAAGACAGTAGTATTCGTTCTTTCATATTCTCTATATTCTTTAATCGTTTCACTCGAAAGTGTTATATACACCTCTGGCCAAATTTTTAAAATCTCTTCTTTTAGTTGTACTTCATGAATGGGGTTTTTGTAGCCATGAATTAATGAAATGGCTATTGCCTCTACACCCAATTCTTTGAATTTATTTACGATTGTGCCTACTTCATCAACATTAAGTACTTTCATAACGTTTCCTTTAAAATCGATTCGTTCATCGATTTCTTGCCTTAAATAGCGCTCTACAAAAGGTGTCGGCTTCTTATATTTAAAATTGTATAAATCTGGTCGATTCCCACGAGCAATTTCTAATATATCCCGGAACCCCTTTGTCGTGATTAAACCGACTATGCCTCCTTTCCTTTCTGTTAACGTGTTAATAATAATTGTAGAACCATGAATAAAAGATTCAATCAGTGAATCCTCCGTTACATGTCGTTCTAATACATTCAGTATGCCGTCCTCAAAATGACCTGGAGTCGTATGCCCCTTGTCAAAATGGAGATTCCTATTTTCATCTGTATACACTAAATCGGTAAAAGTACCACCAATATCTGTTGCTATTTTCAAGTCTCCACCCCTTTTGTTCCTATTATAGGAACAGTGTTCCATTATATAATTAAAATATATTATATTCAAAATAAATAGAAAATTCAATGTATTATTAAAGTAAAATTGATTTGATAATGAAATTCATATTAAATATCTGATTTTCCCTTACCAAAAACAGAATGTTATTCATAAAAAATGGCTCTTCACCAAAACGTGTGGTTGATTTCCGTTCCGACTGGGCGCTTTCCTGAGGGCGTCCGATGAGCCGCTTCACTCGCGTTGCTCGCTCCAGGGTCTCATCTGTGACGCTGATCCCCAAGGAGTCGCCCAGTCTCCACTACAATCAACTAAAATACAGTGCATATATTTAAAAAATTGTCATCCACAACTTTTGATTATAATCCAAAAAATACAAAACACATTAATGTTCTTCCTTTTTCTTTGTGAGAGCAATAAAAATAGAGGTTTGGACAAAATTAGCTGATATTAAAGAAAAAAGAGAAATCGATGCTGTTCGATTTCTCTTTTTTCTTGTTTGACTAAGTCATTCTATTTTCTTTACCCTATTTCTCTGTTTATGGCAGAATATTTCCGGAGATTTACTGCCTTGAGAACTTTTATAGACTAATTTTTTCGATTTATAACCCAACTTTCGAAAAATATCGGATCTACCCCCATGAAACACTAAATTTAACATCAAAAAAGCGCGAGAAATCAACGTTTCTAAATTGATTTCTCGCGCTTTTTAGGTTTTGACCAGTTTTGTCCCAGCCACCTAAAAACTAAAAAGCTTGCAACTAACTTAAAAATCAGTAGCAGCCTACTCTATCAACTAAAGGGCCATCATAATAAGACATGACAGTTCATATCTTCTTGTATGAGAGGATGATTATGTGAATGACCTGTTAGAAAACATATATCAATTTTCTATAGCAGTCCTACTCTTATGTTCAGTTATTTCCGTAAGACTTCTTAAAAATTTAAAGCGCGAAAGAAAACTTTCTTACTTTGAATATACTATGTATTTAATCATTCGAATTGCCGTTCTGTTATGGTTAGCTAGTTTTCTACTTATTCATTATGGAGCTTAATTTTTTTGATCAATCTTTGAGTAAACTGCCATTTTTTTAACTTCATCAAGAAATTCTTCACTATAATTTTTGCTAAAAGAAGCAACTTAAATTGTAGATAAAAGGTTTTTGAAGCAAATTATTAAGATTCACAGCTATTAATAGCTGAATTCTTTATTTCCAAAGAAGCAAAAAAAGTCGACAAAGTTGAAAAAACAACTTTGTCGACTTTTGAGAAGGTATTCTACTGAAAGGATACCTCTTTCTTATGATTACATTATTAAAAATTAAAGTTTAACGATGTTTGTAGCTTGTGGTCCACGTGGGCCTTCTTCTACTGAGAATTCAACTTTTTGGCCTTCTTCAAGTGTTTTGAAACCGTCACCTTGGATAGCTGAGAAGTGAGCGAATACGTCGTTTCCGCCTTCTACTTCGATGAATCCAAAACCTTTTTCTGAGTTAAACCATTTTACTGTACCTTGTGTCATTTAAATGACCTCCATTAATCGTATTAAATAAAACCATTTTATAAGAAAAAAATTCACATATTACAAAAAGTATCTAACAAAACACGATTACTCTTTGTAATATGTGAATTCTTTGTTTTTCTTGTAAATAATTTTATTACATATAATATATAATAAAAAATCATACTTGTCTAGTACAAAAACAAATTTTATTTTATCAATAGTACATTCATAAAAAAAGCTGCTCTTTATAACTTATAAGAGCAGCTTCCGTACATTCAATATTTTCTACTAATCATAAATACAAATCCTATTTAGAACAATCCTACCGCATGTCCTTCTTTATCAACATCCATACGCAACGCTGCCGGTGCCTTTGGTAATCCCGGCATTGTCATAATATCTCCTGTTAAGCAAACTAAGAAACCAGCACCTAACTTAGGGATCACTTCACGAATAGTAATTGTAAACCCTTCTGGACGACCGAGTAAACTTGGTTGGTCGGATAAAGAATATTGTGTTTTTGCCATACAAATCGGCATCGAATCCCAGCCGAATTTTTCAATTTGGGCGATTTGTTTTTTCGCTTGGTCGGTAAATTGAACGTCTTTCCCACCATATACTTTTTGCACGATAGTACGTACTTTTTCCTCAATAGATTCTGTTACATCATATAAAGGTGAGAAATTATTTTCCTCCTCAAGTACAGCTAACACTTGTTCTGCCAGAGCTAGACCACCTTTTCCGCCCTCTTCCCAGACGTTTGTACGAGCAATACGAACATGATTTTCTTGACACCAGTTAAGAACCGCTTCTAACTCAGCCTCTGTGTCCGTAATAAAACGATTTAACGCGATAATCGGTTCAACGCCAAATGTACGAACCGTCTCGACGTGTTTAGCTAAATTTTCAATTCCTTGTAAAAGTGCTTCAACATTTTCACCAACAAGCGCTGTTTTTGGTACACCACCATGCATTTTTAATGCACGAATCGTTGCTACAACGACAACGGCACTTGGCTTGAAGCCTGCTTTACGTGCTTTAATGTTCATGAACTTTTCAGCACCTAAATCTGAGCCGAAGCCCGCTTCTGTCACAACAATATCAGCTAGCTTACGAGCTGTTTGTGTCGCCATAATCGAATTACAGCCGTGGGCAATATTGGCAAATGGACCACCATGAATAATGGCAGGTGTTCCTTCTAATGTTTGTACTAAGTTAGGCTTGAAGGCATCTTTTAATAATAATGTTAGAGCACCTTCTACTTGTAAATCACGCACAAAGACAGGCTCACGCTCAAATGTGTAACCGATGACGATGCTAGCTATGCGCTCGCGTAAATCTTCAATGCTTGTCGCTAAACAGAAGACAGCCATAATTTCTGATGCAACAGTAATATCGAAGCCGTCTTCACGTGGCATCCCTTGCACTGGACCGCCTAGACCCACAACTACTTTACGAAGGGCACGATCATTTAAATCCATTACACGCTTCCAAATAATACGACGAGGATCAATGTTTAAAGCATTTCCTTGGTGAATATGATTATCAATAAAAGCAGATAATGCGTTATTCGCTGTCGAAATAGCGTGAAGATCGCCCGTGAAATGCAAATTAATATCTTCCATAGGTACAACTTGTGCATATCCGCCACCTGTTGCGCCACCTTTTACACCCATTACAGGGCCGAGTGACGGCTCACGTAAAGCAACAACAACATTTTTATTCAATTGATGAAGTGCATCAGCAAGTCCAACTGTTACGGTTGATTTCCCTTCACCTGCTGGAGTTGGACTAATGGCAGTTACTAGTACAACCTTTGCGTCCTCACCGTGAGTTGTTATTTTTAATGGATCAATTTTTGCTTTGTAGCGACCATACTGTTCAAGTGCATCCTCTGAAATACCTGCAGCTTTCGCTATTTCTGTAATAGGCATCATAACTGCTTGACTAGCGATTTCTAGATCTGTTAAAGGTTGATTTTTCGTTGTCATTTGGCACCCTACTTTCTATGTTGTTAAATTCCATTATAGACTTTTTTGTGTAAGAAATCATAATTAGTTATCCAAGCATTTCGACAATCAATTGACAACTTAGCTCAATTCATGTATGTTCTAAGTGAAAATGCATTTTTTCACATTTTCGCAGGTTATGTCACGACTTAATTGATTTAGTACTACATTCAAGCGCATTGGAGGCGAATGCTTATGCAACAAGGAATCGTAAAATGGTTCAATAGCGAAAAAGGTTATGGCTTTATTGAATGTGATGATGGAGAAGATGTATTTGTACATTTTACGGGCATCCAAGAGGAAGGCTTCCGTACACTTGAAGAAGGTCAAAAGGTATCATTTGATGTAGTAGAAGGCAATCGCGGACCACAGGCGTCAAATGTTATGAAATTATAAGTAACAAAGGAGCTGTTCGATAGATGAACGGCTCCTTTTTCAAATGCTTTTATTTATATTAGTACTGCTTCATTTTCTATACGCTATAGCTTCAACGATTGATCCAATAAAAAGCAGCTGGAAAAACTAGCGTTTCCTTCGTTCTATCAGTATCTTTAAGTGTCACCCCAAATGGTCCTTCATGTAAATGACCAAGCGTCATAGCAGTTGCAGCGACTTCTTCATAAAAATCTAGGCGAATATTCGGTAATTGTAAGGAAATAAATTGTGCATGTTGCTCAGGCTCTGGTAATTGAAATATTTCCTTCCATAACTTTACGGTAGCTTTCACATCTTCTACATAAAATTGCACGGATTCCATCGTAATCGATTGTTTCGTATCAATGGCTCCACTTGCTTTTAATTGTGCAACACGTTCCTCATCTTCATCAGCCCACTCAATCAAAAATGGAAAATCAATTGCCTGCCCAGGCTTCCCAAAATGCAATAGCTTCCATTCTACCACGGAGCCATCTGGTCTAGTTCGACTACAAGCATCAGGACCATACACTTCAAAACCAAGTGCACGCAAACGTTGTCCTTCTTCTTCAATATTTTTCGTACGTAATGCAATTCGTGAAAAGCCATAGCGCTCATTCGCACGCTTAAACGTATAGTGTAGGGAATAAGGTAAATTCGCTGCATTTTCAAATAAATTACGATCATAGATTGCTATTTGTTCAATATAGTTTAATCCAAAGTAGCTTAACGTATTATATGTCCCCCACATTGTATGTTGACCACCGTTAATTGTATGGATATTGCGTTTGTTTAAGAAAATCTTTGTATTCTCTGGTGATTGAACTTGGTGAACCAGATGGTCAAAATATAAAGTCATTGACTAAACCCCCTTTTTACCCTCCATTATATACTTTACCTGTTAGTTTTGTTGGTTTAAAATAAAATTAGGAATATTACAATTATTAAACAGCGATGCTCGGCAACGAAATAATTTCTATGCAGATGGTAAATCAAAAAAAGTTTTTCATTTCCATCAATCAATGGTATATTCGCATAAAATAACAAGAGGTGATTAGAATGACAGACAAAGTAGCTGCTTTTAAACTTGCATTAGGTAATTATCCAACAGGCGTCACGGTTGTCACAGCTTGTAATGACACTGATGAACCTATTGGCTTAACTGTCAATTCCTTTGCGTCAGTTTCCATAGATCCACTCCTTATTTTATGGTCGCTCGATAAAAAATCACAGCTTCATCCATATTTTACAGCAGCCGAAAAGTTTGCTGTGAATATTTTAGCGAGCAATCAAGAACATTTATGTTCACTATTCTCAAGTAAAATTCCAGATCGTTTTGCTCAGGCAAAGTGGTCAACTTCTGTTCACGGTCTACCGATTTTACACGATACTGTAGCCACTTTACAATGCACAACATTTCAACAAATCGATGCAGGAGACCATACGATATTTATTGGGCAAGTCCTAGAAATTGATAATGCACAAAAGGAGCCTTTACTCTATCATCGTAGACATATTGGTGAAATCCCTAAAAGCTTTTATGACTAGGACACTATCTTCATAAGCAAGTAGCATACAAGAAAAACAGGATGATTCATCGTAATCCATCCTGTTTTTTTGTATCATATAAAATTGCTGAATATTTAGCCATACTCAAATTTATGAAACACTATTGGCGTAGATATTTTTTATTAAGTGGCTATTTAAAAAGTTGTATATTCATTTTTAACGAAATACCGCTCAACAGGACCTATATCCTTAACCAACTCCTTTAACTAACTACAAATAAAGCCACAAATAAGAGGAGAGAACAATCCTGCTTTCTTTGTGGCTTTCAAATATCTAGGCAAAAGTCATCACACTGTTTACTTTTTCTGTGGGAATCTCTGTTTTTCAAGTCTGTTAATTTGAACAATGACACCATCTTGAATCGTAATGTGCACTTCTCCAAATTCTAAATTTTGAATTGCCTTTGCAATTGCCTCTAGCTTTTTGTCATCGATCTTTACCTGTTGAGTCATCCGATCCCCCCTTCTTTTTTTCATACTTTTTGTTCATAGGAGGCCAACGCATCAATCGTTTTATGCCCCCAATCAGATTGCCCTGTTGGATTTGGCACCTACACTAACAGTTGCCGAGGCTGGACCAAGTCCCTTCACCTCTCTCGATAAGAGTATTACGTTTCTTAGAAAGAATTTTATAATTCAGAAAACCTATTGTCAATATAAATATTATAAATCCTAGCTGAATACTTTGTAATTAAGTAAAAAGGAGTATTTTGAACATTTTAGTATTCATTTATGCCAATGGATAGTATTGAATTACTTAAGTTTTTTATTAGAAGGTTGTGAACTCAATGAAGAGCATTATTCGAGAACTATGTTTCAACATCACTTAATACTGAATCATATGCATTTTCAAAAATCATAATGTATGCCCCCTCCATTTTTTGCCTACCGTTTAGTGATTAATAATCTAAATCATCAGGCGTGTTGATTAGGAAAAAATAGCTTTATTATTGAGCGATAAAAAGGATTTTTTTGTTGCTATAATGCCAATGAATTTCCATTTCAATTGATTGTAGTGTAGGGCTACTCGACTCCTGCGGGAAAGCGAGACAGACGAGACCCTGCACGAAGCGAATGTTTTCTGTGCGAAAGC
>NZ_JARVRU010000074.1:0-13990 GCF_030209535.1 Lysinibacillus sp. fls2-241-R2A-57 | reverse complement strand
TTTGCTTCTGATTTTGTTGGATTTACTACTGCAAATACAAATGCTGCTAGTAACAAAATAAATAATTTTTTCATCATTCTCCTCCTCGTATTGATAATTAATTAGCATTATATACTAAGAACGTAATATTTTATCAATAGAAATTAAGAATGTCAAAAACCAAACAAAAATAGTGTGTTTTTCCATAACATAACTTCATGCATCTACCATTCAAGCCAATTCTCTAAATTACATGGTCTATTACTTATTGATTGAAACTTGATAGAAAGCTTCATAGCAACATTTTATGATTGTTTTTTAATAAACTCATTGTTAATTTTATTGTTTGATGTAAGTTTTTTTTGTTAATACGAAGATAGCTATTACTACATTAAATGAAAAGGAAGTTCTCGATGAAAGAGGTCTTTCGATTAGTAAGTGTACTGAAATGGCATAGTTAAAAAAAGAAACCGTTCGTCGTCTGTATAATGAAACTACTATACAATACCAACGACATAATTTAGGAGCGTTGTGTAATGTACTTTGGTAGAAAACGAGGAATAGCAGCACAAAAAAGCATCTACTGGAGCGGATGCTTTTTCATAAAAACTATTAAATGCTTCTATTTTTAGTTTAATAAGCATATTAACATATAGCACTGTGACTGAAATTATCAATTACCATAAACTTGGAGGATGATCGAATGTAGCAACTACAACTAAACCTTACGTTTAACTTAGGAATAAAAACATTTTGCACCTTAATTCTCTAAAGATTTTTCAATTACATAGCTTTGAGGTATGAAAAATGTTCGGGTGTAAAACTCTGGTTCTGGTTCAATTAAATTCACCGCGTAATAGTTACCAATTTTAAAACCTTCACTTTTTAGAACGGTTCCTGCTTTCAATTGACCAGCAATTCTTTGATAATAATCATTATTGTTGATTAGATATGGTTTTATATGCTGCACTGTATCCTTTGTTACAATAAATAATGTATCCGTATTAACAGGTTGAGGTTCTATTATTAGAATGTCTGTTGAATCAATTTTATTTCTTTCAATACCGCCACCTATAAAACCCATATCATAGGTATGGACAAGCTCTCCTTGTTCAATTTTAAAATCTCCCCAATTATTTAAATACGTGTAATAGGAATGTGTATGAGTCCCCGAACTATCATCTTCCATGTAAAATGATTTAAATGGTTTATCTCTATTTATCCACAAATATGCTGGGTTATCATAAAATTGTACACGCTGTTCAAATGGAATCGCCATAAATACTGTTAAATTTGTGGCTTGTACACGATAACCAGAGCTCATCCAATAATACGTTTGTCCATTGTATTTTTCGATATTATATACGCGGAAATAGTTTCCCTTTTTAACTAACATCGATTCAAACTTTCCATTGACGTTTTTCTTGTACACTTTTACATCTTTATTAAAGGTCATTTTCCCTGTTTGCCCTTTGACAATTTCTGCTCCATCATACATCACTTTTGCTTCTGATTTTGTTGCATTTACTGTTGCAAATACAAATGCTGCTAGTAACATAATAAATAATTTTTTCATCATTCTCCTCCTCAGCTTAATTTTACTAAACATAATCAATTTGTATTATATACTAGTAATATAATATTCTACCAACAAAAATATAATAATGGCTCATCACCAAAAGTTCTGGGCATCAGCGTCCCAGATAAGACACTAGAGCGCAAGCGAAGCGGCTAATAAAACACCTAGTTATGGTCATGAGCATAATAATGTAAAACAAAATTAGAGTGTTTTTTTAGCTAGACATGATACTAATTAATGTTTTATTATAAATCGATTAGAGTAATTAAAAAATTGTAGAGGGGTGTTCCTTGATGACAAATAGTAGAACGAATCCAAAGGTTGATGAATTTTTAAGTAAAGCTAAAAAGTGGCAGGAAGAATATTCGGCATTGAGAAATATCGTTCTTGACTGTGAGCTGACCGAAGAATTCAAGTGGATGCATCCTTGTTACACGTTAGAGGAAAAAAACATTGTGTTAATACATGGATTTAAGGAGTATTGTGCGCTTCTGTTTCACAAAGGTGCCCTGTTAAAGGATGCCCAGGGGATACTAATCCAACAAACGGAAAATGTACAAGCAGCGCGCCAAATTCGGTTCACCAATGTTCAAGAAATAGTTGCAATGGAAACGATCATTAAAGACTATATTAATGAAGCCATTGAAGTTGAAAAAGCAGGTTTAGAAGTGCCAATGAAAGAGCATAAGGAATACATTATCCCTGATGAACTTCACAATAAATTCAATGAAATGCCTGCATTAAAAACTGCTTTTGAAGAGTTGACGCCAGGAAGGCAGAGAGCATACATTCTACATTTTTCTCAGCCTAAACAATCCAAAACTCGCGTGTCAAGAATTGAAAAATGCACACAGCAAATTCTTGATGGTAAGGGATTAAATGATTAAGCTCATTCGTGAGAAAATAGCAGGTTGGAGCAAATTGCTTCAATCTTTTTTATTTTGGGCGTAACTAAAATTCCAAAGAATAAAAGAGACTATCTGTTTAGTCGATAGCCTCTTCGATAAAGAATAACACGAGTTTTTTACATCTTGAACTAATCCTTGGATATCACTGAATCTTTACCAAGTTAGTATCCTATATTGACCACAATTTACTCCTCCCAGAACAATTCATCTAGGGTTTTATTTAAAGTTTTACATATAGCAATACATAAATTCAACGTCGGGTTATATTTTCCTAATTCAATTAAACCGATTGTTTGCCTAGTGACCCCCACTTTTTCAGCCAATTCACCTTGTGATAAATCGTGTTCAATTCGAGCCATTTTCAAACGTATGTTTTTCACCTTTATCACCACTATCTTCATCTTCTAACATTCTTTGAATAACTCGATCACTTTTCTTTTTAGCAAGCCCATAAAATAAAATTAAAATTCCGGCAATAAATGAAGAATACATGAACAGTGATACAAAAAATACCATAAAGAAAAAATATATTGCTTGTGGAGTGCTTTCTGCATAGTTGAATGCACTGTTAACACCCATAATAATAGCAACAATCATGCCAATAGACACTCCAGAAATAATATATTTAGTACTTAATTTAATTTTACTTGTACTGTCGTGAATCTCTACTTCATCTGTAAATATGCCGAGATAAGCTACTCTAACAGAATAATATACTGATATGATTATTAAAATCAACAACTCTGTTAATACATTTTGTGAGGGCGCTCCCATTGTAATGGACTTTATTAGGATCGATATTGAACATACTAATAAGACAATGTAATTAATCTCTCTGTAAATTTTATTTTGCTGATTTATAACTCGTTCATCAACGTGTTTACTTTTTCCAAACATCAATATTTTACCTCCCCTTATTTTATAATTTATATTATACAGAACATCTGTCTTTTAGCAATATATATATTGCATTAAGCTAATTATATTTTTCATCAGTGAAATAAGACGCTAGGTGCGTTTGTTTCCACAGCTGTTGATTAAACAAATGACAATACAAAAAACCACTCATTTGTAGAGTGGTCATGATTATTATCTTTATTGAGTTTTTAAACTTTGAGGTTCAATTTAGTTAAAGCTTAAGTCAATATGTTCCATCGGCCAACAGATGATACTGGTTGTCCCCATTATTTTTTCTTCAGGGATGAACCCAACCTCAGGATTTCTACTATCATTACTTATACGACGATTATCGCCTAATACAAAGTAATGCCCTTCTGGTACGGTAGTTTCACCTAAATTTTGATCTAATGTAAAATCATATGTAAGTGTCCCAGTATCCTTTAATTTATTTTTGTATTGGTCTAAATAAGGTTCATTGTACTTCTCACCGTTTATGTATAATTGATCGTCCTTATACTCGATTTTATCTCCTGGTAAACCAATGATTCGCTTAATATAGTTTGTTTCTTCATCCATTTCAACAACAACAATGTCAAAGCGATCATATGACTTAAACTTCGGACCAATTTTGTTAACAATCACACGATCTTGATCTTCAAGTGTCGGCATCATAGAAGCACCTTTAACAAGTACTGGCGTAAATAAGAACTGCTTCACTACAAACGTAACCACTAGAGCAAATGCAATTGCTTTTACCCATTCAAAAAGCTCACTTTTTTGTTTTCTCTGTATTTTTTCTTCCAAAAATTTCACCTCCTAGTGTTCTATTATTAATACGCTATACAAGGAAAATAGTTTCAACTTTCTTATCAAATATTATTTTTTTTGGAAATTCATCTACAAACAAAGGTCGTAAGTTTTTATTTGATTGGTGTCCGTACAAATTTTTAAGGGAGACAGGCTTGCCTCCCTCTCAATACAAAAAAATTTTTCATTCAACGGCCGTAGCCAAGTCATGTATCAACACTTCTACCTCCGTCATTCTCCCAACGATCAATATCCCAAACAACATCGTCCCGGCTGTCAGTTATTTCGCCAACACAAGGAAGGATACCAGTTTTTTTTACTGAAATACTCACAATAACATCAATGACATGTATATACATCATCCTTTTTTATAAATGTTTCATTTCTATACTATGTAATGTACTATGATTTAGTTCGTGGCCTTGATAAATTCAAACAAGGTAAAGTGAAAATTTGAAAAGTAACTTCTAGAAGCCTACAATATAATTTAAACCAATATTTTGAATAAATGGTTATAAAGAAAAGAGGTTATTTAATGAGTAAACCAGAATTATATGTTAGTTTAGCTGTTGGCCCAGATTGTGACGGGGCGGCATTTGCTTTGCGTTCAGCACTTGAGTACTTTGGAGCAAGAGTTAACATTCATTGGATAGGTGGAAGACCAAATGATTTGGTTGATGTTCTTTCTGGAGAAGATCGAGTAGAGAAAATGGATTATTTGATTTTATATTTCCATGGTGATGAAGGAAGATTTTGTATACCTGAACTGGATGATGAGGATTATGAAGCCGACGAGCCAAGAGGAGAATTTTTTGGTGCAGAAGAAGTAAAACGTTATTCAAAATTGAATGATGTAAAAGTTATCGCAGCAGGCTGTACATTAGGTGTTGAACAATTAGCTTCAGCATTTCTAAAATGCGGTTGTCATTCATACATGGGGCCTGATGATTACATAGATGGTAATGCAAATTTATTGTTTTTAATACGGTTTATGTATGAAATAATTAACAATAAAAAAAATCAACAAGAAGCATTTGAAATTGCAAAATCTTTGGATGATGAAACTGCAATGTATCAGCTTTATTTATCATAAAATAAACTGCACCCCCATTATTGGCGGTGCAGTTTTTTACATGACTAAATTCAAAGTCTAACTTTTTTGGTCATTTCATCTTTCGCTTAACTAGGTTTATTTCATTTCACAATTCTTCCCATGACAATCGTATTATAATAGTTGCCATCTGAAAGGATCTTATCATTTTTTAAAACGCCTTCAATTTCAAAGCCTAGTTTTTTATAAAGTAAAATCGCTTTGTCATTTGTCTCTACAACATTCAGGGCTATTTTTTTAATGTCATTAGCGTCAGCCCACTCTATCGATGCTTTTAAGAAATTTTTGCCTATCCCATAGCGCCAAAACTCATTTAATACCCCTACGCCAAATTCTACTTTATGAGCAAATCTTTTTAATGGAGACCCCTCACATCTAGAAAATCCGACGATGCGATTATCAACTACTGCTACTAAACACAAATTCCTTGGACTTTCTGTGTCAACCCTAATGATCTGCTCAAAACCTTTTGTATCGATAAGAGCTTCCCCTTGTTCTCGATCAAAGTTTTCCGTTTCTCCATCAAGTTGTAACCTTATTGCAGATAAAGCTTCGGCATCTTCTATTTTGGCAGATCTAATTGTATATTGGAGTTCATTTACATTAAATTCTTGGCTATTTATTATCAAAGTTGAATCCTCTCTACTACTTATTTTTGAAAAAGGTACTTGGCTGAATGTTCACGAATCGATTATGCCAAACGGACTCGTGGTGCTTAATAATTTGTTGCGCATCTAATACCTGACTATCTAATGTAGAGTGTGCATCTTCGACTAAAATATTTTGGTGGTAACCATGGCTATACGCACTTCGAATTGTCGTATCAAGACAAAATTCTGTTTGAGCTCCTGCAAAAATAAGCTGCTCAACTTTTTGTTCTTGTAAGTATTGCGCTAATTCCGTTTGATAGAATGCATCCCACGTTGTTTTTTGTATGACCTTATCCTCTGGTTGTCGTAGAAGCCCGTGATATAAATCCCACCCTGGCTTGCCAAACGCGAAATCATCGTCTTCATTTGAATCCGTATGCTGGATAAAAATGATCGGGACTTCGCTATTTCGTGCCGAAGTTATTAACATATTAATATTATCTACCACTTTTTCATAATCAAATAAGTAGTTTTGGCTATCCAAAAAGAAAGCTTCTTGCATATCTATAATAATTACTGCCCGCTTCATTCCATTCTCCTTCAAGAATCTGACTTTAATTCTCTTATTGTACAGAAATTCACATTCTATTTAAAGGGAATTATGAGAAATGATGTAGTTTCCTTCACACAATGCCGCTAAAATAACTTGCCATGTAATTTTGAACTTGATTTTTAATTTCTTCTAAGACCTTTATACGGCTTTTTTCAGGTCTTTATTAATCCATCCTATGAACGCGGACTTTACTTTGTTTACGGGGAACTAATTCACTTATTTGCATCCCTCTTAATGTCTCTACCATAATTCTAATATCCTTTTGTTTGTAAATTTTGAAACATTTGCTTCGTGTGCAACGAAATTAAAAGTAAACTTCACTTTTTTTAGTCCCATCTCTGAAATTGTCTTTTCAACTCTAATTCTTGTTTTCACCGACTTCTCTTTTGAAAGCTGAACTATAGTAGTTGTATTGCTCTTTTTCAACAATGGGACATCTTTAAGGTGTGATGCCATCCACCTAAAAATAGAGGACTGCTGCAAAACATTAGCACTTTTTGCGTAAGAAAATTATATGAGGTACAATTTGGTAAATAGATAAGATCTTTAAATTTGAGGAGTTCCTCTAATGAAAATATAATGCTAAAAAAATATGTAATGTAGATTCAAATTTAACCATGATACTATTCATATGACAAAACATATTTCTGATAAATGCAAGAAAGGATGATGACAATTGCACAAAATTGCAGAAATACTATATAAGAACAGGCTTTTATACTCCATAGAGGAATTCGAAACATTCGAGGCTACACTGGCTCAAGTTGACCTGTCTAATCCTGCGTTGGTTTATGATCTTTGTCTCGTTTTTGATGATGAAACGGAATGCCCTGAGGTTATGTATGGTTTGATTCATTGTATTGAAGCATTTGAGTGGAAGGATGCAATAAAGCAAGTCATGTTAGCTACTCCGCGAATGATGGAAAATGCGGCAGAATGGGCAGATACGATGCACTGTAGAATTCTAAATCATGATCAATCTCGTATATGGTATAAAGAGTATCTTCATACATTTGAGCCAAATCAGAGACAACCTCTTATTCAATTACTTCAATCGATCAGCCAAAATACGCCAGACCGATTTAAAGATAAAGTAGACGAGATCATAGGAACATATTAATTAATTTGATCCGTTTCAAGAATTGATTAAGGTTTTTGAGTCGATCACAGGTAGGGGGAATAAGCCATATGAGTGAAAGATTAAACTATGAGCAACTTTTTAAGCTAGTAAAGGAAATACAAGGCCTCTATTTTGGTGATACGCCATATGATAATCAAATGAGGCAATTTCAAGATAACGTTTCTTATCCGGATGTTGAGCAATTATTTCGCACTGACCAAAACGCAGAATATATAGTCAAAAGGGCTTTTCATCATAAGGTTATCAAATTTGGAGAGCTACATAGAGAGGAGTTGATTCACCTTGTTGAACAAGTTATGGAGTGCGCAGGAGAAGAATGGGAAATTGATATCTGGTTAGACATGGTTACCAGTTCGGTTGCCGATCCCAATATTAGCGACTACATTTTTTGGAGTGACGAAGCATTAACAGCTGAAGAAATAGTAGATAAGGCATTATTATACAAGCCGATATTCTAGAATAGATTAAAAGTCATTTAAACGTACAATTTTCACGATATGATACGGTGACACCACGCTAAAATATGCTCTGAAAAATTTACGCTTTCGTTTACACAATCTAGTTCTCTCTTAAAGAGTAATTCTCCAGCAAATAATTGTTGTTCAACTTGAATCGAAAAATCATAAAAAACGTTATCCTATTCTATTTATAGAAAGGATAACGTCATTGTCGTTTTACAGATAGATTAATATCCTAAAATATCTACTTCTGCTGCTGAAGCATGCCCATTCATCCCGTTTACGACCTCTAATTTCACATATTTAGCAGTTATAGGATCAAATGTTGCAAATTTTTGTTTCTTATTATTTTCCCACGTTCCAGAAGTCACTTTTTGATAGTTCACACCATCCGTACTTGTGTAAATATTGTAGCTTAGAATACGACCATTTACATTGCTATCTTGCCTTGGAAGATATGCTAGTTGTGTAATGGTACGAGTATCACCAAGATCAAGTGTTAAATTGTACGGATATTGGTATGGGGTACTCCATTTGTTATGCCAAATTGTATATGGATTCCCATCAATCGCATTACTAGCAGGATCATGCCCTGATTCTTCGCTGTTTGCAATTGCTTTCATGTTTATTTTAGATAATGTACCTAGTGGAACTTGCCTAGTATCAGTTGCCTCCCAAATAGGAGCAGTTAATGTTGGGTATTGTAAAGCTTCTATTTTTTGTCTTGTTTCCGGTGATGCTAAAAGTCCCCACTGGTCAAAAAATGGAAGTAAATTTTGCTTTGCCACTTTGGATGTATTATAAATAAATGCTTGTATTTTCTCGTCACTCGTTTTCGGAAGTTCTTCTTTAGGTATTGCACGGTATAATTGATGTAATTTTGGATAAAATTCTTCGCCAAAGGTTAAGTCTAATTGCCAAAACATAACTAACTTCACAAAAACATCATCAATTTTATTAAAATCTTTTTCTGATTGAGGCTTGTTTAAATATGTAAATGCTTTTGCATATGTTCCATTCTCTAATCTTGATGTATTTCCAAAAGCCCGTTGCACAGACATACTATAAATATTTGTAGTAACTTCTCCTAAGCCATCCCACTTCCAAGGGTTTTGTTGTCGCTGATGACCCATTTCATGCCAAGGTCCCCATCCATCTTTTGTAAACTTATTTATATCTAATACATATTGAATCGATTCTCCTACATAAGCAGTTCTACCAGAAAACGCATACATATAATAATCAGAATGAGTATCCTCTACAAAATGAATGTAATGCTTGTCTGCTTGTTCTTCAGATAAACCAGAAACTCGATCTTCAATTCTAATCGCTTCGTCTATTTTTTTTAAGAGTTCTACAGGATCTGTATTAGAACCTAATAAGTATTTTTTAACCTTTTCAGGACTTGCCGTTATTAGCGAGCGTTCTCCTTTTAGTTCCACTGCGTGGGCATCGGGATATTTATCTAGCATGTCTACCAAATCTTGTTTCGTATTTTTACCTAATTCAAAAAAAGGCGTAGGTGTTCCCCCAGTTTTTATTTCAGTTTGTACTGTGCCACCTTGTTGTGGATTGTAAAAATAAATCATTCCACCGTTTGGTGATTCAATTGTATTTTCCCCTGATTTTAAAGTAAACGACTTTACTAACGAATCCATATTCCATGCGCCATCGTAGGAGACTGTTCTTATATAAGCTTGAATATTTTGTGTCCCGTCCACTTGAATTGTTATTTTTTCATTCGGGCTTGCATAGAATCCTGTTGGTTCATATGGACTAAATCTAAATTGGCGTCTATCCCTATCTTGGATTTGATTTACATTTCCCTTACCAATCACATGAAAAATACGCTCAGTGGATACTTGTTTCTCTACAGTTTGTTCTTGGGTTTCAGCTGAGACTTTTGTTATCCCCGTCGTTCCACCTATAAATGGAAAAGCAAGTATATTCACAGCTATAAAGGTTTTGATTGCTATCTCCTTATTTCTTTTTTTACTATTTTGTTTCACTTAACACCACACGCCTTTCTATAATTTGATAAATCGAAGAAAGACACCCTCATCCTAAATCATGATAAATACTAGCTAAGAGATCTTAATTATGTAAGGCAGGATGGAGGGATGAAACGAATCTATTTCATTCTTTCTTATAACTATGAATTTAGCATCAAATAAGTAATAAAGTAATCAGAATTTTACAATTTTTAGACATTTTCCGCCACTTACTAAAATAGTAGTCTATGGGGTAACACCACATGTCCATCTAGCTATCATTTTGTGATGCCCCCTTAATTGAAAACGAATGTAGTATCAGCAAATGCAAAAACTCCATTTTGAAAAAAGAATGATCAAAATGGAGTAAATCTTTCTAACTAAGTATGAGATTTTTCTAGAAAAGTTTGATTAATCAAATGAGCCTTATTCAACTAGCTCAATTAATTATTCAAAACTATTTTCATAAATATCCAAGAATTTCGATATCATTACACCTTGTTGAACAACAGTTTCATCTTTAGTTTCAAGTTGCCAAGCTAAGGTCTTATAATCTTTATAATTTTTTTGGCTAATAGGCTTTAAATCATATTCTTTGGCAGTGGCAGCAAATCCTTTTTCATAATCAACTTGAGCTTGTTGTAATGCTTTCTTATGATTTTTAAAAATGGGCATTCCCTTAGCATTAGCTCCTATTGCATAAGCTTCATTGTCACCAAAATCAGCACTTAATTGGCTTGTATCATAGTCATTAACAACTTTTGAAGATGAATTACAGGCTGTTAAAAGTGTAAGTAAAACTATACTGATTATAATTAATTTTTTCATTTTTCTCCTCCTAAGAACATAGCTCTTATTAATAAAAAAAGTTGACTTCGGCAGCCGCATCTTAATCTCATGCCTTCATTAGTGGAATAATGGTAACGCTTTTATTGCTAACATGTTAAAACTATAGATATGAAAGTTGTAATCCTACTCCAACTTCTCCTAAATAAGCAACTTTCGAAAGAGCTATTTTAGAGTGTAAATCTGTACAATGACACGCATGAAGCTTAGTAGGTTTAAGATCATTTATATAACGAACTGTGTTATCTAACTGCTCTTTCGAAGGATTTAATAGGTGAAATCCTCCAATAATATCAACTACTCTCTCTTCCTGACATACCTCTTTGGCATATTCAATGATGTTACATATCCCAGAATGTGCACATCCAACGATAATAACTAACCCTTCTGAAGATTTATAAACGATTGCAGTGTCATCCAAAACGAAGTCGTTGACACTCCCTTGATCTGTCATAACTTGCCCTATAGAATCTTTTCCTTCAAAATCAAATATTCTTTTAATTTCCCCTAGAAATACTAGTCGATCTGTTAGCCATAATGGTTCTTTAGCAAATCGGACTGGAAAGTGTCTACTTAACTTTTCATGAGATAAGATACTCCCTATCTCTCCTACAGGATCAATTAGTTTAGTGTTAAAAACCAATGGATGCCCAATAATCTTAGGCGTATTGTGTAGTATTTCTTCATTTTTTGCTTCCATATGTAGTCTAATTAAATGCGTCAGTCCCCAAGTATGATCCACATGCCCATGCGACAAAACAACATAATCGAGATTTCTTAAATCAATTCTCATTTTATCTGCATTCTTTATAAAGACATCAGAATATCCAGTATCAAAAAGGATACGTTTATTATCTTCTTCAATAAAAAAAGAAAGCCCAGGTTCCCCTAAAAAATAGCGATCAATTAAAGTATTATTATCTACTAAAATGGTTAATTTCATGTAATACCACCCTTTTTTGTTAATTATAACAAACCAGAGTGAGGTTTGATCTAAATGGTTAATCTTTTTCTAACAATACAAATCAATATTGAACTGACCAGCACTGTTAGTTTAAGTGCAATGGTTCACAATCTTTTTTATTTAGTGGGTTCCAGCATAGCAGTACATTAGAGCAAAGATAAAAATAAAAGTTAAGACTGCTCCTAAAACATTTTGGTTATGAGTGCTCTTTCCATTCTTTAAGTTCTTCAAAAAAGTAGTAAAATTTAAAAACCATAAAACTCCTAATAACGGTACGACAATCAAAAAGCAAAAATAACATAAATTATTCCTCTCCTTCGCATTTACAAAATCTTATTCAACAAAACCGTTTCTTAATAGTTCCTTCTGCTATTTGTCGACTACCTCATCAAAAGCTTTTTCTGATTTTAGTGTTCTAAAGTCGATACTGCAACAATGCAATCAAAATATTGGGCTGTATTTCATAGCTGCCTATAAGTCTTAATCAATCTAAACGAAAAATCCCCTCCACAGCATCATGCCATGAAGGGGTAAAAATATTTTTATTTCATTAATTCTTCAACAAATTCAACTGGTACATATGTTTTTGTAGGTTCTAATAGAGCTGGCGCTACTTTAAAGTGACGAATTGCTTTATTATAGCCGTATTCTTTTTGATCACGTGTAATTGTGTAAGATACTGCGCCTTTCGAGATAATCGCGCCTTTTCCTGTTGATTCTACTTTATAGCCCAACTCTTCGGCAATTAAACGTAGTGGGACCATTTTTGTACCTTCAACTTCATAAAAATCACTGTTAATGATTTCTTGTACTTTAGATTCAGCTGGATCAACCTCACCCGCCTCTTCTGCAATCGTATCTAAAACGACTACTTTTGAAGGTGGTGTTTGTGCTGGAATGCTCATTGTTGTAATCGTATAAAACACTAGTAAATGCTGTTCTGCTAAATCCTCAGCCTTTACTTCTTTACCGGATAAGCTAAATAATTCCGTTTCTTTACCAACGTTTAGTTTTAACGTGTTGTCAGTATTCACTAATTCTTTATTGAAAAAGTCTACTTCAACAGTTCCCATTTCTTTTGTTTCAGCAATGATTACTTCAGGGTTATATTGTGGTGGATAAATCGTAAGCATTGGCTTATTTGCATATGTGTATGCTGTTACTTTATCACCTTTTTGTAGTTTTACTTCTTTACCAGTATTATCGAAAACAAGTGTATCGCCATTTACGACAAAAACATTTGTATCTTCGCCCTCTTTAACAGTGTAATACGTTGCATTTTCACGTTTTTCAACATTGTCAACTGTTCCATCTACTTTAATAAAAACCGGCTCAACCTGAGGATTTTGCTCCTTATTATCAGTAGTGTTCGTCACACCTGCTTTTCCTTCGTTTGCTGATGCGGATGGAGCTACTACAGCACCCCCAATTAATAATGCTGTCATAGCAAATGGTACGACTTTCTTCATTTTCATAAAAAAGCATCTCCCTCATTTTTCAAATTCATAGTAGTAGTCGGTTATAAAAGAAAAAGGTTACAGTATTGCCAACATTTTTTTAAAAATTACCCTAAAAAGCCGTGATTCTTTTTAATGATGAAGAATCACGGCTTTTACTTTTGCTGTTTGGACGGGTGTTTTGTTCGGTTCGTGGGGATTGGCTTCGCTTGTCGCGGGTATTTACTTCGCTTCCGCGGGTATCCTCTCCGCGCGGACATTTCCCTCGCTTTCGCGGGTATTCCCCTCCTCCGCGCGGGTATTTACTTCGCTTCCGCGGGTATTCTCCTCTTCCGCGCGGGTATTTTCCTCGCTTCCGCGGGTATTCTCCTCATTCGCGCGGGTATTTCCTTTGCTTCCGCGGGTATTCTTCTCCTCCGCGCGGGTATTTCCCTCGCTTCCGCGGATATTCTCCTCTTCCGCGCGGGTATTTCCCTCGCTTCCGCGGGTATCCTCTCCTCGCGGACATTCACCTCGCTTCCGCGGGTATTCTCCTCCTCCGCGCGGGTATTTCCTTCGCTTCCGCGGGTATCCTCTCCGCGCGGACATTTTCTTCGCTTCCGCGGGTATTCTCCTCCTCCGCGCGGGTATTTACCTCGCTTCCGCG
>NZ_JARVRU010000152.1:0-14110 GCF_030209535.1 Lysinibacillus sp. fls2-241-R2A-57 | reverse complement strand
GCTGACGCTGCGCTTTCGCACAGACAAAACCATGTTGTAGCTGACGCTGCGCTTTCGCACAGACAAAACCATGTTGTAGCTGACGCTGCGCTTTCGCACGGACAAAACTATGTTGTTGCGACATGTAAGAAAATACGCGCTACATCGATTGATTGATTTCCGTTCCAGCTGGACGCCCCAACAGGAAAGCCCTCAGCCGGAACGGAAATCAACCCCACGCTATGGAAGTGATGAGCTATTAATTGTTTCATTTTGGTTCGTAACGGTTATGATGGTATACTACAGACAAATGAGGGAGACGCTGAAAATTTAGCGCCCTGAAAACGATAGTAGAGGAGCCTTTAAATGACGATTCAATTTATTCATTATCCGAAATGTACTACTTGTAAAAAAGCTCAAAAATGGCTAGATGAAAATGAGATTTCATATGAAGAGGTACACATTGTCGAACAACCGCCTACAAAGGACGAATTAACAAGCTTATGGCAAGCGAGTGGGTTGCCATTAAAGAAATTTTTCAATACTTCTGGTATGAAATATCGTGAGCTTGGTTTGAAGGATAAGCTAGCTGAAATGCCTGAGGAGGAGCAGCTTGAACTGCTTGCTTCAGATGGTATGTTGATTAAACGACCGGTCGTAACAGATGGAAAAAAAGTTACTTTAGGGTTTAAAGAATCAGATTTTGAGCAAGCTTGGAAATAACCGCTTTTAACTTCTTTCAGTATAATTGATTCTTGTTTTTATGGTAGAAGTATGGCACACTGAAGATGAATATATTACATATTTATGGAGGGGTTTTTGCATGAGCACACCAAAAGACTTACGTTACTCTGAAGAGCATGAATGGGTAAAATTAGAAGATGGTAAAGTACGTATCGGTATTTCTCACTTCGCACAATCTGAACTTGGAGATATCGTTTTCGTTGAGCTTCCACAAGTTGGCGACGAAATCAAAACAGATGATCCATTCGGTAGTGTAGAATCTGTAAAAACAGTTTCTGAATTATACGCACCAATCTCAGGTACAGTAGTTGAAGTAAATGCAGATTTAGAAGATAGCCCAGAATTCGTTAATGAATCACCATATGAAAAAGCATGGATGATCGTTGTAGAGCCTGCTGATGCATCAGAAGTTGAAAAACTTATGACAGCTGAGCAATACGAAGAAATGATTGCTGAATAAGACAAGCCCTAATAAAAAAACGTCGGAAATCACCGGCGTTTTTTATTATCTTCATTCCTTCCACCACGTTGGGGAGAAGAATGCAGTTGAAGTCCCTTATCAATGGGTGTCTTATATGATCATCGACAGAGTGTTATGGATATAATGAGCATAAGGGATATGTCTAATGGGGGTGGCGTGATGTTCGAGGGAAAATGCTTAATTGTCGAAGGGCGTTCGGATAAACTTCAAATTAAACCTATTTTAAGTGAAGATGTTATAATCCTTTGTACGAATGGTACAATTGGAGTTCATCAATTAGAAGAGTTACTGGATCCATATGAGGGCTGTGAGCTTTATACATTCTTTGATGCAGATACATCGGGTGATAAGCTACGGGCATTAATGGACAGACATTATCCAGAGGCTGAGCATTTACGTACGATGCCGACATATAAGGAAGTTGAGACAACTCCGAGAAAGGTGTTAGCGATGATATTGCTTCGTGCACACTTCTCAATCCATAATAAATATATTTTGTAAGGTTGCGTGAAAAGATGGAAGAATGGTCAAAAGAGCAGTGGGACACGGCTGTACAGTCCGGTGAAAAGGCTGCCTTTTATTTATATACACCTATGTGTGGAACGTGTGCAGTTGCCTCGAAAATGATGACGATTGTCGAGCAATTACTACCACATTTACAGGTTGGTAAAGCGAATATTAATTTTATAGAGCACATAGCTTTTGATAATAAAATCGAAAGTGTACCATGTTTACTCGTTTGTGATGGCAAAAAAGTGATAGAAAAGGTTTATGCCTTTCAATCCGTACCATTTTTATACGAATTATTAAAAAAATAAATTGACGGAGCTTTACTCGCGTGGTAAAGTACGAATATATTAAAAAATATAAATATATCGAACTCTTATAAAGAGTGGCGGAGGGAAGTGCCCTATGAAGCCCGGCAACCATCACAAAGTGAAAAGGTGCCAAATCACCCAAAGATTTATCTTTGACAGATGAGAGAACGGTTTAGCGTATAAGTTACGTGACCCCTTCTACTTGTCTATAAAGTGAAGGGGTTTTTTTACTTCCTTCAGCGGGTGACACGGATATGAGAAAAGGAGAATTCGCTATGATCCAGCTGCAAAATATTACGAAGAAATACAAAACTGCGAATGGCGAATTAACAGCAGTCAAAGACGTCAACCTTTCTATTAACAAAGGTGAAATTTTTGGCATTATCGGCTATAGTGGCGCTGGTAAAAGTACGATGATTCGCTTATTAAACGGTTTAGAAAAACCTACATCTGGTACGGTGACGGTTAACAATCAAGAATTTTCATCTATAAAGGGGCAAAAGCTCAGAGATGCTAGACAAAAGGTCAGTATGATTTTCCAGCATTTTAATTTACTTTGGTCTAGAACTGTTGAGGAAAATATCGCTT
Organism: Lysinibacillus sp. fls2-241-R2A-57; assembly: GCF_030209535.1. Taxonomy (NCBI): domain Bacteria; kingdom Bacillati; phylum Bacillota; class Bacilli; order Caryophanales; family Bacillaceae; genus Lysinibacillus; species Lysinibacillus sp. fls2-241-R2A-57. The sequence continues at coordinate 11,500 of NZ_JARVRU010000152.1, read as the reverse complement.
TCCCACTAGAAATCGCAGGTGTTCCAAAGGCACAACGTGAAGCGCGAGTGAATGAATTGATCACACTTGTTGGCTTAGGGGGGCGCGCTAAGGCGTATCCATCACAGCTATCAGGGGGACAAAAGCAACGTGTAGGTATCGCTCGCGCCCTTGCTAATAATCCAGAGGTATTGTTATGTGATGAGGCAACATCTGCACTCGATCCGGAGACAACAGATGCTATCCTTGATCTTCTAGTCGATATTAATGAACGATTAGGTCTAACGATCGTATTAATTACACATGAAATGCACGTTATTCGCAAAATTTGTCATCGTGTAGCGGTTATGGAAGCTGGAGAAATTGTAGAACGTGGTGAAGTATTACAAGTATTCCAAGCTCCACAAGCGGTCATTACGAAAAAATTCGTTTCTCAAATTACAGATACGAAAGAAACACAGGAAACAGTGGCACAAATTAAAGCAAATTACCCTACTGGACAACTTGTCAAACTAGTTTTTGTAGGTGAAAAAACAGAGCAACCTGTAATTTCACATCTTGTGAAACAGTTTGATGTGGAAGTAAGCATTGTACATGGTAATATTTCGCAAACGAAAAATGGTGCGTACGGCACACTTATTGTGCAAATAGACGGCTCGAAGGCGAATATTGCGGATGCACTTAACTACTTAAATACAGTCGAAGTACAAACGGAGGTGATTGCAAATGCTAACTAGTCTCTTTCCGAATGTCGACTGGGAAAAAATGTGGGAAGCTACGTATCAAACATTGTACATGACAACGATCTCTACAGTGATCACATTTATTCTTGGATTAGCGATTGGGATCTTATTATTTTTATCAAGTCCAAACCAACTATGGGCGAATAAAATTGTTAACTTTTTAACAAGTTCGATTGTTAACATTTTCCGTTCGATCCCATTTATCGTATTAATCATTTTATTAATCCCATTTACGAAATTTTTACTTGGCACAATTCGCGGAGCAAACGCAGCTTTACCAGCATTAATTATTGGTGCTGCACCATTCTATGCACGAATGGTATTAATTGCATTACGTGAAATTGATAAGGGTGTTATTGAAGCAGCTCGTTCAATGGGCGCTAAAACGTCAACGATTATTTGGAAAGTATTAATTCCCGAATCGTTACCAGCACTTATTTCAGGTATTACAGTTACTGCCGTAGCACTTGTTGGCTATACTGCGATGGCAGGAATTATCGGTGCAGGCGGTCTAGGGGATGCAGCTTACTTAGACGGTTTCCAACGTAATCACCCAGATGTGACATTAATGGCGACTATTTTAATCTTAGTAGTTGTATTTATCATCCAATGGATTGGCGATATGATTACAACTAAAACCGATAAACGTTAAAATTACAGGGTTATTTTGGTTTTATACCATTAACATATTTAAACGAGATAAAAGGAGTGTAATACAATGAAGAAATTATTAGCAGGATTATTCTTATCAGTACTTGTACTAGCTTTAGCTGCTTGTGGTGCTGGTAAAAAAGAAGATACAAGCTCATCATCTGGTGATAAATCAGATAGTAAAGAAAACGTAACATTAACAGTAGGTGCTTCTAATGTACCACACGCGGTTATTCTAGAAAAAGCAAAACCGATTTTAGCTAAAGAAGGTATTGATCTTAAAATTGAAACATATCAAGACTATGTATTACCGAACCAACATTTAGAATCAGGTGAACTTGATGCAAACTATTTCCAACACCTACCTTTCTTAGAGCTTAGCATGAAAGAAAATGGCTATGACTTTGTAAATGCTGGTGCCATTCACATTGAACCAATCGGAATCTACTCTAAAAAATATAAATCACTTGAGGATCTACCAGAGGGTGCAACAATTTTACTTTCTAACTCTGTTTCAGACCACGGGCGTATGCTTTCATTATTAGAAGCTAAGGGCTTAATTAAACTTAAGGATGGCGTAGATAAAACAGCTGCTGAACTTAAAGATATCGAAGAAAATCCTAAAAACTTCAAATTCGACGCAAATACAGCTCCTGAAATGCTTGTACAAATGTATGAAAATAATGAAGGTGATGCAGTCCTTATCAATTCTAACTACGCAATCGACAACGGACTAAATCCAATGGAAGATTCTATTTCTCTTGAAGATAAAGAATCTCCATATGTAAACATTATTGCTGTACGTGCTGGTGATGAAACAAAACCAGAAATTAAAAAGTTAGTAGAAGTATTAAAATCTAAAGAAATCCAAGACTTCATCGTTGAAAAATGGAAAGGCTCAGTTGTTCCAGTTAAATAATTTTATCAAAAGGGTATGTAAGTATTAAAGCTTACATGCCCTTTTTTGCATAAAAAAGATCAGAAAAATATAACTTTTAATCGAAAGTAATCTTCTTCTGTAGTTTGTGGCAAAATTATAATATATTTTAAGTTACCATATTTTTTATATAGCATATGTTCAGTGATCTTTATTACTATAGTTGTTGTGTATATAGATTAAAAAATTATAGGGGAATAATGAATCGGTACTAAAGACTGTTCTTGATTTAAAAAATTGTTGGTATGAAAGCTCATGGAGCAGAGGAAGGTGAGTGCACCTTTGATTTGCCTTCAGGTTCTTACGAGCATAACGGAGGCGAAATCGAATGACCTCTCCCAAAGTGGAATGTATACTCAATTTTGATGAAGGGCCAAAATAATAAAAGACAATGAAATATATATTTTACATCAACTGGAGTGATAACAAATGAATAAATTAATCATTGCAGAAGACATCTTACAAGAGCATGAAGTGAAGGGTTATTTTGAAATTTTACGTGAGAGTGTTATTCGCTCGCGTTTAACAATGACTGCTGTCTTTTTTAAATTAGCTAATTCCTCACAAGGAACTGATATAGAACGTAATCAAGTGAAGAATCAAATTTCAGCTTTTTTAAAATCAAAAATACGAAAAACAGATTTACTTTTCCAATTAGCAGACGGAGTACATTGGGGAATATTTTTTCTACAAAGTAGTGATGTGGAGGCAAAGGCATTTTTAAAACGGATTTTTGCGATTTTAAAGCAAGAAAGGGAATTTAAGCAAATAGCCTTGAAGGCCTCAATTGCTGAAATAAGAAATAACAATGTTAGCTTTGAAGCTTTGTTAGATTCAAATAAGCAGAAACTAGCAAATGAGGATCAGCCTACTTGGTCAATAGAACAGGTTACAGATTATAGTGTACAACCAACGGAGCAAGTAAAGGTAAGTATTATTGAACAAAATGCAATCTTTAGAAAAGTACTGGAAACGACGCTCAATCACTTAGACATCCCTCATTTTACTTTAGAAGTGTCGACCTATGAAGATGGCTATAGTTTTTTACAGTCCGATAGCTATAAAACGGGCCATATGCATTTAATTGTGATGAACGATATTTTACCACGTAAAAACGGCTTAGAGATATTGCATATTTTGCGCAACATGCCAAATGAGAAAAAATTCATTATTTATATGATGTCGGAACGAAATTCAGAAGGAGCGACACTTAATGCGTATGAAGGTGGCGTCGATGAATATATCGTCAAACCATTTAATTTGCGTTTGCTAGAAGCGAAAATTAAGCGAACTTTTGCGAGGTTTTGGCTATGATGAAGCTGTCGATTTCTTTTCTTTTAGCAGTAATCGTCGTTTTATTAGTAATCCTATTTTTATTTACGATGTATTTACTTTTTCAGCGCCAGCGGGAAATTCGTTTTGAAAAAACTCGTGATACTTATTTACAAAACTATTCACAGCACTGGTACAACTATTTAATCAACGATGAGATTTTTTCTATAGTGCTTGTCCCTCGTGGGAGTGCTCAAGTAGCAGCTATTGAAATGATTTTTTCATCATATTTAAAAAATATTATGAATGTAAAAGTTAACCATAAAATAAAAGAATTTTCTAATCTCTATTTAAAAAAGTTTTATGAAAAGGATCTATCAAGTAAACGATGGAGCATTAGGATGAATGCTTTATATCGCATTGCGGATTTACGGATTGAGGAGCTACTAGATACTTGCCAACAGTTTGAGAAAACAAAAATTTCGGAGGAGGAATTTTTTCAGCTATTAAAAATATACTCTCTCTTCCAACCAGAATTGTTTATCGAAAAAATTAAAGAACCAGAAGTTAATTATTCAGAAAGCGAATATAGAAGATTATTTGTATTGTTAGAGGATGACGTATTTATTCGATTATTTGAAGACTTTGATAGCTGGACAAAGAATATTCAATTTGCTGCAATTGATACTGCGGCTGTCAAAAGAAATATGCAATATATCGATAAGTTAAAACAGCTATTAACACATGAGTTTCCAGAAATAAAAATAAGAGCATTGAAGGGGCTTTATGAAATTGGTGTAATTGATGAAATCGATCCTTATGTTCCATTTGTGACATCAGATATGTGGGAAGCAAGATTAATGGTTGCAAAAATCTTTAACCATGCGCCACTAAATTATACCTATACTTATTTAGAACAGCTCCTACAGGATGAAAATTGGTGGGTACGTTCACAGGCAGCTAAAACAATCGCTGAAGATCGAGAAGGAATTGTAAAATTACAGCAATTTATGGAGTCCTCAAATGACCAATATGCAATAGAAATGGCACAGGAAACAGTAGTGAGAAAGCAGGGGAACAAATGAAAGTATTTTTAGATTATTGTATGTGGTTCTTTGGCGGCGTTATTCTGTTTTATATGCTATTCGTTATTGTTTCATATTGTACAATGCTTGTTATTGCTATGCTAGATTTGCGAAAACGCTATAAATTAGATCCCTCAGAATATGATGATGCACATATAGATGCCTTCTATTCAAAGCCAGTATCCTTACTTGTCCCTGCTTACAATGAAGAGATAGGCGTTGTTGATACAGTCTATTCATTGTTGAATTTACGCTATCCGCAAACTGAAATTATTATCATCAATGATGGTTCTACGGATCATACACTTCAAACCGTCATCGAGCATTTCCAAATGAAGCCTGTTGATAAAATTATTCGTACAAATATCCCTACAAAACAGATTAGACGAATTTATGAATCTGAAATATATAAGAATTGTATTTTAGTAGATAAAGAAAATGGTGGTAAGGCTGATGCGTTAAATGTAGGTATTAATGTTTCTCAATATCCTTATTTTTGCTCGATTGATGGGGATTCAATTTTAGATGAAAAGTCATTGCTTCGTGTGATGAAGCCGATTATTTTATCTGATGGTGAAGTGATTGCGGCAGGAGGAAATATTCGAATTGCCAATGGGGCAAAAATGCAGCTTGGTTCCGTTACGGAAACGCACCTACCAAATAATTACTTAGTAATCATGCAAGTAATAGAATATTTACGAGCGTTTTTAATGGGGCGAATAGCTTTAAGTAAATTTAATCTTGTCCTTATTATTTCGGGAGCATTTAGTGTGTTTTCGAAAAAATGGGCTGTGGAAGCGGGCGGTTATTCAACGAATATTATTGGAGAAGACATGGAGCTTGTCGTAAATATTCACCGTTTGATAAAAGAGAAAAAAGAAAAAAAACGCATTGAATTTGTACCAGACCCTGTATGTTGGACCGAAGCACCTCAGACGTTAGGGGTGTTACGTAATCAACGTAGACGCTGGCATCAAGGATTGTTTGAAAGCCTCTGGAAGCATAAAAAGATGACGTTGAACCCTAAATATGGCTTGCTAGGATTCATCTCATTTCCATACTTTTGGCTTGTAGAATGTCTTGGACCAATTGTTGAGCTAGGTGGTTATATTTATATCGTTGTAGCATTTTTCTTAGGGAAAATCTATTATGAAATAGCAATCTTGCTATTACTACTCTTCGTCATTTATGGTGTTATTTTTTCAATAGCATCTGTATTGTTCGAGGCATGGGCCCTGAATACTTATCCAAAAAAGAGAGAGCTACTACGAATGATACTGTTATCGTTTACAGAAATTTTTTGGTATCGACCACTCACTCTTTTATGGCGCTGTGAGGGATTAATTCGGTTTGTGCTAAGAAAAAGCGATTGGGGTAATATGAAGCGTGTCGGCATCGCTGAAAAGGAGAAAAATGTATGAAGCGAATATATATAGGGATTATAGCCATTCTAGTTCTTATTATCACGCCTATAGCATGGTGGTATTTGAGCGATGAAAAACCGCTGAACGTTGCGATACTAGATAAAACGGTTCCGAATGAAACATATCGGGAGCATTTAGGCGTGGATTGGTTTTTAAATCATTATAAATACACGATGGATCATCAACCATATGATGTACAAAAAAATTACTATGGTACGATTCCAAACGATGAAACGAAAAGTGTGTCAGAAAAAAAGTTTCCAACTGACTATAGTAATTATGATGTTATTTATTTGGCCGATACGTATGGTGTTTATAAGGATGATTTAAATGAAGAAAAGCGTCTAGGTAAACGCTCAGAAAAAATTGTTGGTGGCTTAGAAATGGATGAATGGCAGTCCATAGTAGCCCGTTTAGCAAGCAACAAGAAAAGTATGTTAATAGCTGAATTCAATACATTTGCCTCACCAACATCAGAGGCAGTTAGAAAAGAGCTACAGGATTATTTAGGAATTTCATGGTCTGGATGGATTGGGCGTTATTTTGATGAGCTTGATTATCATAAAAATTCAGAAATTCCACAATGGGTCGTAGATGAACATGGTGATAATTGGCCGTATGAGGGTGGAGGCTTTCTTCTATTTAATGAAATTACAGAAAAGCTCATTGTGCTAGAAATGGACAAGCATGTAAAGACAGAAGGTATTGAGGTGCAATTTACTGAAGAAGGGAAAAAATTCTTTAATACCTCAGCTAGTGCCAAGTATGGCTATTGGTTTGATATTATTACACCTAAATATGCCGAGGATGCTCTCGCTAATTATAAATGGGACTTAACAAAAGAAGGGGCAAAATTATTAGAGGAAAACGATATTCCACAGCAATTTGCGGCTATCGTTTCACAGGATAAACGCAATACGACAAGCTATTATTTTGCTGGAGACTTTAATGATGTGTCGCGTGTTCCAACCTTCTATAAACTAAAGGGTTTACCGACCATCTATAAATACGCAGAGAAGTATGCAGACAGTTCATTTTATTGGTCGATTTATATACCAGTAATGAATAAAATTTTTGAAACGTTTGAGCAAAAAGAGGTTCAAGAAAACGTTAATCATGAAAAATTAAATTATAATGCACGTGTTCAAGGTGAGTCGTTTGAAATCTTACGTGATGGAAAATGGGAGCCAATCGTATTTAAGGGCGTTAATATCGGCATGGGGAAACCAGGAGCATTCCCTGGTGAGGCCGCTATTACGGAAGAAGAGTACTATCGATGGTTTAATCAAATTGCTGAGATGAATGCCAATACGATTCGTGTATATACATTACACCCACCAGGTTTTTACCGGGCACTTGCTAAATACAATGAAGAAAACCCAGATAAACCACTGTATATATTGCATGGTGTGTGGATTAATGAAGAAGGCTTGGCTAATTCACTAGATGCCTACGATGAAGCGACCTTGAAAGATTTTCAACTTGAAATGAAACGAATGGTAGATGTTATCCACGGGAATACTTATGTGAAGCCAGTACCAGGACACGCCTCTGGATTATACGACGTTGATGTTTCGAAATATGTGATTGGCTGGGTGCTTGGCATTGAATGGTATCCGCATATGGTGGTCGGTACGAATGAGAAACACGCTAATATAGGCGAATACAATGGGACGTATTTTGAAACAAAGAATGCTTCACCATTCGAGCATTGGTTAGCAGAGCAGATGGACCTTATTACTGTTTACGAGAAGGACAAATACAATTGGATGCGCCCAATGAGTTTCACCAACTGGGTAACAACGGACATATTAGACCATCCGTCTGAACCTTCTGAGGATGAAGATTTGGTAGGGGTAAATCCTAATGTTATCTATACGAAGGGTGAAATGCAGGCACCAGGTCAATTTGCTTCCTATCATGTTTATCCATATTATCCTGACTTCTTTAACTTCGATCAAAAATATTTAAATTATAAAGATTTCCGGGGCAATAAAAATAGTTATGCAGGATATTTAAAAGACTTACATGCAGCTCATCGTATGCCAGTTCTTATTGCAGAATTTGGAATACCAGCAGCGCGCGGTATGACACATGAAAATGTTTACGGCTGGAATCAGGGACATATGTCTGAACAAGAACAAGGTGAAACACTACAACATTTATTTGAAGATATTATGCATGAAGGCTTGATGGGAGGTCTTGTCTTTACATGGCAAGACGAGTGGTTTAAGCGAACGTGGAATACGATGGATTATGATGATCCAAACCGTCGACCGTTTTGGTCCAATGCACAAACGAATGAACAGCAATTTGGTTTACTAAGCTTTGATAGATTTAAAGTAAAAGTAGACGGCAATACAGAGGAGTGGAAAGGTACGCAAATGTATGATACCTCACCTTCTGATTCAACAGATTTTGCTGTCGATTATGATGAAAAATATTTGTATTTAAAATTAAAAAGTGATGTTTTAGAAAAAGCTTCACCTCGCATTTTACTTGATGTAGTACCAAATCAAGGTAATACTTCGGCGACATCAATAAAAGATATGACGTTTTCAAATGGTATAGATTTTATGGTGGAATTAAATAAAAATGGAGACTCACGAGTTGTCATTGATGAATACTATGATTTCTATGATTATTTTTACGGTCATAATTTAAATATGATTCCGCCGCGTATGGCAGTTCCCACAATAAATAGTGGTAAGTTTGCACCGATTAACTATGTGTTAAATAAACAGCTATTCTTACCAGAGCAAAACATTACTACCGACTTTAGTTATTATGAAACAGGGAAACTGCTTCAAGGAAATGCCAACCCGGAGTCAAAAGATTATAATTCGTTAGTAGACTATACGTGGACAGAGGATAATGTTATTGAGCTGCGAATCCCTTGGCTACTAATTCAAGCAAAAGATCCTAGTCAACGTGAGTTTATGGGGGATTTATATAAAGATGGAAAGTCTGCTTCAACTAAAGTAGATAATATTTATATTGGTGCTGTATTTGTAGATAAAGAGGGCAAGGTTGTAAAATCTTTACCAGAGACAAACAGCCATGTCTTACCTGCACTCTCAGCGTATTCTTGGGGAAAATGGCAAACTCCTATGCATGAAGAACGTTTAAAACAATCATATTATATTTTACAAAAGCTATTTAAAGAGTATTAATGGAAGCTTAGGATAGGTGATTTTATTGCCTATTCTAAGCTTTTTTTGGTTCATCATCAAAAGTTGTGGATGACATTATAGGTTGATCTTCCTCCTTGGGATTAGCGTCACGGATGAGACCATGGCGCGAGCAAATAGAGGAACGAAGGCTAAAAGCATCACGTCCTGTGATAACGCCTTCGTGACCAACATCCTTTTGGGCCGAGCAGTTCATCGGACGCTCCCAGTCGGAACGGAAATCAACCACATGTTATGATGATGAGCTATTCTATTTGAAAATAGAAAAATGTTTTACAATTCCGGCTATTTAACAAACTGTATATTCTCGCAACTGTTTATGATAAATTACTAATATTACATCGGAAAAAGACAGGTGTTTTTTTAAGGAGGACAATACAGTGAAACTTAAATTTGGTCTATTGGCAAAAATTATTGTCGCTATTTCATTGGCGGTAATACTTGGAAACTTTATGCCAGAGCCAGTTGTACGTATATTTGCAACATTTAATGGTTTATTCGGTAATTTTTTGAATTTTGTTGTACCACTTATTATTATTGCATTTATAGCTCCAGGCATTGCTCAGCTTGGAAAAGGCTCAGGAAAACTATTAGGTTTGGCAACATTCTTTGCTTATTTCTCAACAATCATTGCAGGTATACTCGCCTTTTTTGTAGCGCGAAATGTGTTGCCTAATTTCATTTCAAATGGTGCTATAGAAAGCATGAAAAACCCTGAGGAATTTTTAGCGCAGGCATTCTTTAAAGTTGACATGCCGCCAATAATGGATGTGATGGCGGCATTAATTTTTGCATTTATTGTAGGTATTGGTATGGCCGCTGTTCAAAGTGATGTTATGAAACGTGGCTTTGAAGAGTTTAATATTATTATTGAAAAATTGATTTCGTTTGTTATTATTCCACTTTTACCATTCCATATTTTCGGTATCTTCTTGAACATGACATTCGGTGGTCAAGTAGCAAAAATCTTATCCGTTTTCGCAATTGTATTCGTGCTAATAATTGTGATGCATTGGGTAATATTACTAGTGCAATATACAGCTGCGGGAATTTTAAATAAGAAAAATCCACTCATGTTGCTTCGAACTATGTTGCCTGCCTATTTCACAGCGTTAGGCACACAATCTTCAGCAGCAACGATTCCGGTGACGTTACAACAAGCAAAAAAAGCAGGAGCTTCAGAAAAAGTAGCGAATTTTACAGTCCCGCTGTTTGCCACTATTCATTTATCGGGTAGTACGATTACATTAGTGACATGTTCTTTAGGTGTCATGATGATGAACGGCATGGATATAAGCTTTGCACAATATATAGGCTTTATTTTTATGTTAGGTATTACAATGGTTGCCGCACCAGGTGTCCCAGGGGGAGCTGTCATGGCAGCAATTGGTTTATTAAAAACAATGCTTGGCTTCGACGAAACAATGGTTGCACTTATGATAGCATTGTACCTAGCGCAAGATAGCTTCGGTACAGCTACAAATGTAACTGGAGATGGTGCATTAGCCATGATTGTAGATCGTTTTAACAAAAAAACGAATTAGTAAATATCAGGTTAGGGATAGGGTTATCAGAGCGACGGATTGATTGCAAGTGGCGGAAGAATTGCTAGAGCGACGGATAGGATTATCAAAGCGACGGATAGAACCGCCAGAGAGACGGATAGAATTATCAAAGCGACGGAAAGAATGTCCAGCGACGGATAGGATCGTCAGAGTGACGGATAGAATCATCAAAGCGACGGAAAGAACAGCCAGAACGACGGATAGAATTATCAAAGCGACGGATAGAACAGCCAAAGCGACGGAAGAATGTCCAGCGACGGATAGGATCATCAAAGCGACGGAAAGAATAGTCAGAGCGACGGAAAGAATGTCCAGTGACGGATAGAATCGTCAAAGCGACGGAAAGAACAGCCAGAGCGACGGATAGAATTATCAAAGCGACGGAAAGAATGTCCAGCGACGGATAGAATCATCCAAGCGACGGATAGAATCATCAAAGCGACGGATAGAACAGCCAGAGTGACGGATAGATTTATCAAAGCGACGGAAAGAATGTCCAGTGACGGATAGAATCGCCAAAGTGACGGATAGAATTATCAAAGCGACGGAAAGAATGTCCAGCGACGGATAGAATCATCAAAGCGACGGATAGAACAGCCAGAGCGACGGATAGAATTATCAAAGCGACGGAAAGAATGTCCAGTGACGGATAG
>NZ_JARVRU010000001.1:0-14261 GCF_030209535.1 Lysinibacillus sp. fls2-241-R2A-57 | reverse complement strand
GCAATTTTTTCACTAACTCTATTTGCTCTTGTTTACGCCCTTGCTCTATCCCTTGCTCTATCCCTTGCTCTATCCCTTGCTCTAGTCCTTCTTTTATTCCCTCTGTTTTTCCTTGTTCTCTTCCCTTATTGATTCCATCAATGTAGCGGGCTTCTTCATCTAGGATATACTTTAAGCGAGACTGATAAGCAAGAATTGTTTCAGGGGATTGACTGATTTCTTCCCATGTATCAAATGCTGCACGTAAGTTTTCATCCTCCATCGCTAACTCCTCCAATTCACGATATATCTCTGCATATACTTTCTTATTACGACCATCGACCATACCAAGTAATAACAACCATCGAATTAATAGGTCCTCAAGAGCATTCAACTTTTCTTCATACCAAAGCGAAATAAACTTGTTTATTTCTATAAAGTGAATTTCCAACACATCTTCTTCTGGCATTAGTCTTGATAATGTTGTGTCTTCATATAGATGAAAAGTATTGTGATAATTTTTGTTGTCTTTAAACATTGTGAAATTGCAAATATTGATCGTGATTGTTGGGCGTAACTCACTATAGCCCATCCCTCGAACTAGCTGTGACTCATACATTTTTGCCCAATAATATAGCGTTCTCTTTGTCATATCATGCTGATTAGATAGTTGAATTTCCACATTGATGAAGTCACCATTTTGTGTTTTCACAAGAATATCTAGTCGGGATTGTTTATCGTCCTGATATTCACCGCCCAATTCATGTTTAAGGAATGTTACTTCTTTAATAGTGTCTCGTCCTGTAAGTTTAAGTACCGCATTCAAAAAAACAACTGTAATTTTTTTATTCTTTTCATTTCCGAACATTTGCTTGAAGGCAAAATCAACCTTCAAGTCAAAAAGCTTTTCTAACGGAATTCTTCGTATTGCTTTTCGATTCATCAGGCATCACCTCTTTTTTATTACTATCATTATAGCATGGGCTTACTATTAGACCACTATAAAACATCAACAACGAATTATGTTATTCACAAAATCTTAAATAGGAATAAATAGCTCAATGTATGGATGACTGTAATAATTCCAGGCTTTAGCCAACGTTTCTTAGAACAATTTTGATGGTAATATTCAAATACTTGAGCAACTAATTGACTTAACTCCTGCAATTTTCGATCCTGAAAGAACACATTTCGAAGCTCTTCTGAAATCGTAGTTGACCTTTTATTTATTTTTTTATGCAACGCTAGTGAATATCCTTAACAACAAAAAAGATGACTTCGGACAAACTGAAGTCATCTATATTTTACTTGTTTAAAAAATAGTCATATTCCACTCGGTAGCGATATGCTTTAGTAAATTCACTCCCGCTACACTGTTCCCGATGGTATCAATGGCTGGTCCATAAATGCCAATACCGCAGCCAGCAGGAAATGGTGAATCTAAGCCTGCATGACTTGGTACAGCCACCAAAATCGCACCAGAAACACCACTTTTAGCGGGTAACCCGATAAATGCAGCAAATTTACCTGAAGCATTATACATACCGCAAGTAACCATTAATGCCTTCGCTAATTTTGCCACTTGTTTTGGAAAGAGTTGTGTTTTTAATAGAGGATGATAGCCATCATTGGCGATGACTAAACCAATCATCGCTAAATCCGAAACATTGACTTCAATAGCACATTGTTTCAAATAAACCTCCAATGCCTCCTCTACAGGACAATCTAAAAAGCCAGAATCCATTAAATAGTACGCTAATGATCGATTACGATTAGCTGTTTGCCATTCAGATTGAAAAACCTCTTCATTTACCCTTATTTTCTTGCCAACAATTTGTTCTAAAAAATTTAGGATTTTTGAAACCTTCTCTTGTGGTGAATTTCCGTCAAGCATAGAGGATACTGTAATCGCTCCTGCATTAATCATTGGGTTAAAAGGTTTTCCAGGCTGATGACTTTCAAGACGAATGATTGAGTTGAAGGTATCGCCTGTCGGTTCAACATCTACTCGCTCTAAAACATAGGGTAATCCCCGTTCCATACACGCTAAAATAAATGTAACAACTTTTGAAACACTTTGCAGAGTAAACAGTTCAGCTGTCTCTCCTGCTTTGATTTCGTCACTATCTGGTCCGATTATCGAAATAGCTAATTGATTTGGATCTTTTTCTGATAAAGCAGGAATATAGCTTGCACATTTCCCCTCTTTCGCATACGGACGAAACTGTTTCACCCATTCTGCTACCAGGTGATTATTATTATGATTGATATGTTCTTTCGGCATTTTGTGATCTCCTTTCAAAAAACGGCACCTTACGCCATAGTTACTCATTAAGTGCACTTTACTAAGAAAAAGACTTAATAGTATGTAAAAACAGAGCCTCCATAGTGTACCCTATGAAGACTCTATTTGGAATAACATTTTAAAGTTTTGGAGGCATAGTACCTTCTGGAATGAGAGAAACATATGTCTCTCCATCCAGACGATCCTTCCATTCTTTTTTAGCTTCTTCAATAAGTGCCGGATTATCAATTAAATCAACTGCAGTGCAAGCCATTATTTTTGCAGCCTGTAGCATCCCTTTATGAGCTATTGGCATGACACCCTGTGATACAACCTGCCAAGTATGAAGTGGTGTACCTAATGCCATACACACAGTTGTACATTGGACAGTCGGGACATTCCAACTTACATCTCCAACATCAGTTGATCCACCCATTACAAATTCAGGTAGGATATTAGGGATGTGATTAGCGATAACTTTATCTTTTAACTGCATAACATCTTCTCTAGCTAAACCAACTAACGACGACGCTTGGACTTCCGGCGTAAATGTATTATAAATAGCCTGTGCATGATGCTCATCTTCTATTGTATAAGCTGGCATACCGATTTCAAGTATTTGTTTTTGCATCGTATCGTAAAGCGTTTTATTTGGAATAAGATTTGACGCTGCTCCCTCAAAATCGATTTCTAAAGATGTTCCAGTCATCAACGTTGCGCCTTTAGCAATATTTTCAACACGTTGATAAATCTCTTGGACTTGATGTTTTTTTGGCGCTCTTACTAAGTAAGTCACCTCTGCATAAGGCTGTACAACATTTGGAGACGTTCCTCCTGCATTTGTAATCGCATAATGCACGCGCGCCTCTGGAATGATATGTTCACGTAAATAGTTTACCCCAACATTCATAAGTTCAACTGCATCTAATGCACTTCTGCCTAGATGTGGTGCCGCTGCAGCATGTGCACTTTTCCCCATGAATTTAAAAGTAGCTGCATAGTTTGCTAGAGAGCTACAAGTCATAACAGTTGTAAAAGTACCTGGATGCCAAGATATCGCAATATCTACATCACCGAATATACCAGCCTTCGCCATATAAGCTTTCCCTGAACCATTCTCCTCTGCTGGACAGCCGTAGAAACGAATCGTAGCTGATTGATTATTTTGTTCTAAATAATCTTTCACCGCAACCGCAGCAGTAAGCGCTCCTGTCCCCAATAAGTTATGCCCACAACCATGACCACTGCCTTCGTACTCTAGAGGCTCATAATGAGTAGCCCCACCTTTTTGACTCAAGCCTGGGAGTGCATCATACTCACCAAGAAAAGCAATAACTGGTTTTCCTGAACCATATGTTCCAACTAGTGCTGTATCAAGTCCCGAAATTCCAATTTCTGTTAAAAAACCTTCTTTTTCTAAAGCTGCCTTCATATACTGAACAGATTTTTTCTCTTGAAAATGTAGTTCTGGCACTGCCCAAATTGCATCACTTAATGCAATGCTTACATCTCTTTTAGCTTCAATTAATGAAGAAATTTTTTCATAAAAATTCATTTTTATACCTCCACTTACTCTAATGTTGAATTCAACAACGTTCCTTTTTGATCATTTAACGTTAATAGTGCAATAATACAAATAACCGCAAATCCAATTAACATCCAAAAAGCTGCATCAAAGGATCCATTAAACGCATCTACCATAAAGCCAATTGCCATCGGTGTTACAAATCCTGCTAATTGACCACCTGTATTAGCAATCCCCATTGCTGAACCCGTAATAGAAGATGGTAATTTCTTCAACACAATAGCAGGTAACAATGTAATGACAAATGCAATAAATAAAGTAACAACCGTTTGGTACCCGATAAACATTGTTACGGATTCCGCTGTAAACATTAAATACAATAAAATACCGATAACTCCACATGAAATCGAACCTAAAATTTTGTCCATTCCTCGTGGTAACTTATCAATGATATAACCACTACCATAGACACCAATAATAGTAGTGATGGCCGGAATTGTTTGTGCCCAACCAATCGACATTAAATCGAGTCCACGATTTTTTTGAAGATACGTTGGGATCCATGAAACTAATCCCCAGTTCACAGCATAGATACAGAAATAAGCAATCATTAAATTCCACATAAGTGGTGTTTTAAATAGTTCCTTAAAGTTAACTTTAGTAGAGCCGTTTTCTTTACTATTTTCCACAACTTCATCTTGCGGAAGTTTAATATATTTCCAATATAAAAATGCAATAATAGCACCGATTGCACCAATGATAATAAACATCGTGCGCCAGCCAATCGTTCCTAACAAATAAGCTGCAAGTAACGGTACGATTAATGACACAATACCTCCAGAGGAAAGCATGATTGACATTGCTCGCCCTCTTTCTTCCCTCGGGAAAATCGTCGCTATAATTTTAGAGCTAGATGGTTGGAACCCACCTTCTCCAATACCAAATAAAAATCGAATGACAATCATCGCAACTAAAGACCAAGCTAGAGCTGTTAAACCTGTGAAAATTGACCACATAATTACCGAAAAAAGTAAGATTTTTTTAGCACCATATTTATCAGCAAGCCATCCACCAGGTATTTGCATAATCGCATAGCCTAAAAAGAAAGCGCTTAAAATAATACCTGTAGAAGATGCATCTAATTGCAAATCACCTGTAATCGCTACAACCGCATAGTTCATAATGTATCGATCTAAATTACCTAACGACCAACCTAAAAATAATAATGCCAAGATTAAATTTCTGGATTTTCTTGTTACTCCATTCGATGTCATGAACACCCCTCCTATGTTTCTGGACTATAGTTACGTTGCTATGATATTAAAAGACAAAAATATATCTTGCAATTCAGATAACTACTTCTGTTATTCTTGCCTTTTAAGGCTCTTCACCAAAACGTGTAGTTGATTTCCGTTCGGACTGGGCGCTTTTCTGGGGGCGTCGAGCCTTCACTACAATCAACTTATATACAAAGCAAATGTCATCGACAACTTTTTGATGAGCCCATTTCAAGCAACTCTTATTACTGTTAATCCATCTCTCCCTATCTATTAAAATAAACCCCTTTTATATAACGACATTTTCGATATATATTCGTATAATAATCAAGTTATTATGAAATGACAACATTTTTTTGAAAATTTATAATAGAAAATCGAATAAGAATAGTGTCCGAATTAACGATTAGAAACTTGGGAACCGTTGATTTATCTACATTTTTTGAATGTTCATTGAAGAAATAAAAAAGCTTAAAATTTTCTGTAACTTTTCACTTTCACAATCCATCCACAAAACAAAAAATGTCCCAAAAACCAGTAATTGGTTCGGGACATTTCTATACACTACATTAAGAGCTGATACATTTTAATCGGTCTACCACGTGTGTGCTGTAATTCTTCTCCACAAATTTCCGCTAAACCCACACTACATAAATCAGCCACGATGCGCTGGGCATTTCGTTCACTCATTTGAAGCTGTGACGCTAAATCCTTTGTCGTAAAATGCTTCCAACGCATTTTTTGGACTAGCGCCTGGATTCTTGTGTAGGTTTTAATGCTAACACTACCTTTTTTTAGTTTTTCAAGAATAGTAGGATCCTCAGCTCTATAGGAATATGACAGCTCCTCGTTATTACCGACAGATTCAATAATTGTGCCATCATCTTGAATCATGACAATATCAATCGATTCATGCTCTTTCGTTTGACGTAAAGCTCTATGCGCATTTAATTCGGCGTTAAATACCGTTTGCGCAAAACCTATTCCTGCTGTGACCTTTGCCTCCATTTCAATGGACAGCTGATACATTTTTTCCTTAATGAATTGAATCTCCCCTTCGATGGCTCCTCTCGTACTGAAAACTGTATATCTCCCATTGCCTTCCTCAATTAAAGAACCATCAACCTGTTCACATAATTGCAGTAAATTTTCCTTCATGCGTAATTCTAAATATTGAATACGATATCCTTGCTTCATTCTTTCCTTTAATGAATCAAATTCTTTTATTTCGAGCATAACAGCACCAATTTGCGTTTCTTTATAATAGGACGTTTTAATTTTTTCGGTAAATAGCTGCACGGTGTGGTAAATTTCCGTTTTTGTCGGCGATACCCAATAGGAGGGAACCCCCATTTTTTTCAGCTCTTCATCGACTGACGGATAACATGTAATTGCGAAGTCTATTTTCCCTTCTTGCCACAGCTCATAATGGAAATCAAATAATTCTTTCGGATCAATGGCCACATCAAATTCCTTCAAATACATTTTCCTCACATTTTTCTCGATTTCCGCCAATCCTTCTGACGCCATTTGTGCAGGTGATGAGATAAAATCAATACTTACATTTTCGATAAATTTTTGCATTTTATAGGATTGCTCAAGAAACCCTCTATAAATAGCTGCCTCAGAAAAGAAAATATACGTTAATTTTTCCCGAGATACGCTCGTTTGTGTGGCAACTTTAAAAGGTATGTATCCAGAAAATAGCCAAAAATCAACATCTTGATCATGAGCTTCTACAATATTTTTTGTTTCTGTAGCGATAGAATAAATATACGGAATAAATTCCATATCCTGCTCGATTTCATTTGCTAACTCGATAATTTTTTCTACGGATTTTATTGGGCCAACAACACCTATTTTATACATCTTACGTTCCTACCTTCTATGTCAAACTACACTATTTATGACAAAAAATTCTTAATTATTCTACAGATTAACTGTAATTAGTATAGCGAAAAAATGAATATTTAGACAAATAAAAGCGATAAGTTTAGTTCGAACGCTACAAAAAAACCCCGAATAAAATCGTTATTCGGGGCTACAGCAAATTAAAATATTATGGATGCATTTGTTTATAAAGAAGTTCGAGCTTTTTAGAAAGTTTGCCATAAGCAGTTTGCCATGTCTTATAGGCAGCTGCCTTTTTATCTTCTGAAGCCGCTTCGTAAGTTTTATAAAGCTCATATACTTCCGTAACTTTTTTCAAATCACTTTCCGCCTGTGTTAGCTTCGAGTAATTTTTCACTACTTTTTTCTCAGTAGAACTAAGCTTGTCATACGAAATGCGAATTTTCGTTACTTCAGTTTCTAAATTGGCAATATATTCTCCATTTTGCTCAAGCCCATTTATCATTTCCACTAAATTTAAAGCAGATTCGTGTGCAGATTGTTGTTTCGCTTCTGCTTCAATAATTTTTTTCCGAACATTTTCATTTATTAAACTCGTCTGCTTTGACGTCAATTTTGAAAATGCTTTAATAACAGTCGCCGGATTTTTTTCGAATGACTTGTCATATTGCTTCATGAATGACTCTACTTTTTTCACATCAGAGACAGCCGTTGTTAAGATAGAAGCATTTGTAACTCGTTTTTTATCACTAGAACTCAACTTATTATATTGAGTTGAAAGCTCTTTAATTTTATCTATAGATACGGTATACAAATCGTTGTTTACAATTCCAGCAATTTCATTATCTAGTTTTGATACGTCTGGAACATTTCCATCTAATAGTTTCAGTAATTTTTCATACTCAGGTTTAGCTAAATGTTGTTGGTTTGCAGGTAACTTTGCATAAGCTGTTTGCACGGTTTGAATTTTCTTGACCTGCTTCGTAACATCCCTTTCTTCTTTAGCATCCTGTACTTTTTTAAGGAACGATTTGGTACCAGAAATATCTTTGCTTGCTGCTGTTAGTAAGTCATAATTCGTCACATACTTTCGAGCTGCAGATGATAACTTTTTATAAGTCGCTGTAGCACTCTCTACTTCTTTTTCTAATTGTTCCAGTGTAAAGTTGGTGATGTTAGCAAAAGAATCGATTTGTTTTTTTAGAGCTTCAGCTTTCGCTTTATCATCTGGCACCTTCCCATCGCTACCAACAGTCACATCTGGTGAATTATTCAAAAATTCTTTTGCATTATAGACAAGTGATTGCTGTAAACTTGTTAGCTTATTATAGGCTTTAAGTGTACTGCTATAGCTTGATTTTAACTTACTCTCTGAGACTCCTGATGTTTTCTTAAGGTTTAGATAGGCATCTATATCCTTAATAACTTTTTCAGCCGTTTTAAGATCTTTTTGCAATGTTACAATACGATCATAATCTATAATTTGGGCAGCTGAAGTTTTCGTTAAGTTTTTATAATCACTGATTATTTTATTTACATTATCTACAATTTCTTTCCAAGTCTCTTTTGTTGGATTAATTGGATACTGCTTGCTTCCTAAATATGATTGAATTAATGCGTTTAATTTCACAATTTGAATTTGCTCTGCATTTTCTGCATTCTGCAACTTCTCCTTATACATATTTGGAACTAATAGCATTTGCTTGTAAGTTAACTTTTCATAAGTAGAGCGAATCGATTTTGCAGCAGTCACTTGCTTGCCTGGTGTATCATTTGGCAACAATTTATCAAATGATTTTAAAAACTGCTCAATTTTCTTAATATCTTGCTTCGCTTCTTGTAAAATTGTTTGGTTTTGTACGATTGCTTTATAATCTTTTGACAGCTTCGACATTCGAGTTTCAATTTTGTTCACTTCCGCTTGTAAAGATTCTAAGCTAGAAGGGACATATTTGATATAAGAATTTTCGTAGGATAATAATGCCATAATTTGTTTATTAATCTCTCTTACTTCTGTAAGCTCATTAATATTTGACGGGTTATGCAATGCTACTTTAATCGCATTGTATAATTCATCATTGACATCTAAACTGCGCTGTAAATAGTCAAGCTTATTATAATCCGCTTCAAGATTTTTCAAAAACTGAGGTAAATCTTTTTCACTAACGCCTTTATCTTTTAACTTATCCAACTTTCCATTTAATGCATTTATTGCTGCAATATCTGCAAGTGCTCGCTTCAAGACATCATAATTAGTAACATTCGCCTTTGCAGCACTCGATAGAGATTGGTATTTTTTATCTAAGTCTTTCGCAAGTGCCTGAAATTCTCCAAAGGTTGTCAAATTATATTTGTTGCCATCCTTCAGTAAATTATTAATATTCTTCGTTAATGTCTCTGTAGGTTCTTTAGATACTGTAAGAACTTTTGAAGGAGGCGATTCTAGTGTCCGTGTACCTACTTTCGCAGTTACTTTCACCATAATATCTTTCGGTTCCTTGTCTAAGGCATCAGTAGGAATTGTATATGTTGCTCCCGTTGCCCCATTAATAATTGAAAAGACTTCTCCTACTTTATAAAACCATTGATAGCTATATGTAATTTGGTTACTTTGTAATTTCACACCATTTACATCGATCACATCTGCTACCACTTTAACAGTATCACCTGGTGTCACATAGTTAGTTGATGAGTAGCCTTCAAAAATTGGTTCACCAATACTTAAATTCAATGGCTTTATCGTACATTTATTACTTTCATAGGTTTTATTTGAAGTTATCGCTTTTACAATTATAGTTTTATTTTCTGCCTCAACAGGTACTTTTAAAGATATACCTGTAGCGCTAGGAATGAGTTTTTCCGAACCATCCGCTTCAATATAGTACCATTGATAACTGTTTACATATGTATTAGGCGGTAAATTTTTTACATCCGCTGTAATTACGTCATTGACCTTCGCATCTGCGCTTATTTTTATCGTTAATCCTTCTTCTGCCCCTACTACTGCTGGTGCAACAATGACTGCAGGTATTGCTGCAACTGAAAAAAGAAATTTTTTATTCAAGTCGATTGTCCTCCTTTATACCTTCTAAACATTTATATCGGTATGAATCTCAAAATTTCCCTCTATTTTGGAAATCTATCCAAAAAAGGAGATAGTGCTCACATCCTCGAATGCAAATAATATTTTTTTGACATCTGGAACTTCAACTTTTTTGATATGTTGCTTTAAACACATAAACTATTAAGCGCATTTAACGAATAAAACCAAAGAGGCATCTCAATGAAAGATTTGAGATACCTCTTTTCATGTATTTTAATTTAAATTTTATGGGTATCTAAATACTGATGCCATACTTTATCTTCCTCATCTGACATCTCCCCAATAATTGTGGAAAAGTCAATCGTTCGACGAAAAAGGTCTTTTAATAAATGAAACTGTTCGAATGATCCTGTAAATATTTTAAGCGAAGAAGAATTGGCAATAACCTCAAGATTGCCAATCGTCGCCCCATTTAATTCTATACTGCTTAAATTTTTTAGTGCGCCAATTGCTCCCCCATCCTCTAATACTGTATCATGTAAAATGATTTCTCGCAGTGAATAACTGGATGTAAAACAATCTATATTTTTCAAATAACAATTTTCAAATTTCATCACTTGTAAATTCTTTAGGTGACTTAACTGTAATAAATCCTCTTCTTCAATATTTCGCAACTGGTGAATATACAATTGTTTTAAGGTAGTAATTTGAGATATTTGTTTTAACTGTTCTTTACTCACTATTGAAATTGATAAGGATTCAAGCGCTTGGCATTGTGGAAGGATTGAAAAATCTTTAACATCCGTTTGTGCCATTTCTAATTTTTTTAATCGCGGAATATTTACTAACGGTGTTATATCGAAAACTTTTGTATGATTAATATTTAATTCTTGCAAATACTCGAGGTTCGCTAATGGCGTTAAATCACTTAGCGGATTCTTAATTAAATAGAGTTTTTTTAAAGATAGCATGTTATTTAAAGGTTTTAAATCAGTCAGTTGATTGTTTGTTAAGATTAATTCTTTAACTTCTGTACAAAATCGTAACGGTTTAATATTCGTGAGTTTATTCCCAATTAAATAGAGTTTCTTTTTTTTCATAAAATTCTCAGGATCAGAAAACTCTTCTTGAACTATTTCTTTCCATAGAGAGTCCAAATCTTGCATCCATTTGGTTGCATCCTTGTTTGAGATTTGAGAAGATACTGGATTTAGAACGGGCAATTCAATGGCGTTTAGTACATCTAAAAAATGCGTGCTATTTTCATAATTCCAGTAGATATAATCCTCTTCTTGTTCAATTTGATAATTCCCCTGTAAAATCGTTTCAGAAATAAATAGTAGGAAATCTGATAATTGATTTGCTATAACATACTTTATTTCCTCATCTCGCCCAAAATTAATGACTTGTCCTATTCGCCCTTTATGATCTGGATCGACATCAATGCCGATATTATTGCCACCAAAATCTTTACTAATAGGTATCCAATAACGATTAATAGACCTCTCTTTTATATATCCAGTTGGGACAGAATAAGAAGCACCTTCCAATGCATGTTCTTCTTCTAACTGTTCCCATACTTGCAATTCCTGCAAAACATCATTTAATGGTAAAAACGGCAATCCAAAAAACAAACCTGGTCCGTCTTCCTTCTCTCCGTTATGCATTAGATAAAGCTCCCTCAATTCATCAGGAAATTTAATAGCCATCTCATTTTCTACCTTCTGTATCTCTTCCTCAGAAGCTGCTGGATTTAAAAAAGGTGAAAATAGTTCGTCTAATTGAACCTTTAATTTCTTCATTATCAACTGAATCATCTTCGTATCCCATCTCCTTATTCAAATATCAGAATCATTTTCTTCACACCCGCTGAAAGAAGTTAAACAGATTTCTATAAATTTAAAAAGACCCTTTGCATCAGTTGTTCGGTCTCCCCAATCATGCCAAAAATACAACACCTGACCCACTACTCCTTCTTCGGTTGGATCTGTATCAAGACAAAGATAATCGCCTCCACCATTTTCAGCAATCGGAATCCAGTTTCGATTCCAAAGCATTGGTTTAACATCCACACCATACTCTATATCTGGGAACAAATCATCTGGGTCAAATTCCTCCTGTAGAAACTTCCAATTTTCAATTATTTCCGAAATAGGAGAAAGTGTTAAATTTCTAACAATAGGCTCTACCCCAAAAGTCCAATCTTGCCCGTTATAAATGCTATAAAAACTTTTCATCTCCTCAGGTAGAATAAGATTTAAAGTTTTTTCGATTAGTTGGAATTCTTCAGCTGTAGCACCTGGTTGAAGATTCAATACTTCTTCACCCTTTACGCCTAGCTTTGAATGATTTTTAATGATACGATCCCACAAATCTTTAGCTTGAGTATTCATTTGTAACCTCCACTCTAAATTTTTCCACAAAGGAATTTATCCTACTTAAAGATACCGCCATATTCACACATTATCTTGATGCCATTTCCTTGCCTGATGAGTTGCTAAATCCGCATATCTTGTAGGTATTGGTAAACGGCTATCTTTTTCAATAAAATGCATCGTTATGTTTGTAGCTGTTTCTATATCAATCTCGTTTCCACATGAAACAAATATAGGTTTAACATCCTTTCTACTTCTCAGAGCACGACCATATACTGCCCCATCAATGACAATATCCGTAAACGCTCCTGCTTTATTTTCTGGCATGATAAAATCCGTATTTTCAATTTTATAATACGTTTTCGCTACGCCTATTGTCGGTTTTTCTAAGTAGAAAGAAGCATGGGTAGCAACTCCCATATTGCGCTTATGTAAATAACCATTTCCATCGAACATATAAAGGCTTGGATTTGTTTTTAACTTTTTTACAGCTTCTAAAATAAGAGGCAATTCACGAAAAGCTAAAAACCCAGAAATATAAGGAGTTGTAATTTCATCCATGTAATCAACTTGTTCCACTAACTTTTTTGAACAAAAATCAAAAACCTGAATGCAACAAACTCCATATTCTTTATTATTTTCGGCCCAATAGGCAATATCCACTCCTGCAACAAGCTTAATTTGCTCATCAGAAAAATTGTTTTGTAGAGAAATACGTTTTCTTAATTCATTTTGTTGCGTTGTATAGTTTAGAATCATTTCTTCTATTTCCATGAAGTTGATCATCTCCCTTCTATACAACTATACACAAATAATGGTATTTGTCATAAAAATAGCAAAGCAAAACCTCCTAATCCATACTAGTACTCTGACTACTCCCACAGCTAAAGCAGCGGGGTTCTTATATACTTAAGAGAAGCGTTACAAAGCTCTCCACAGATGGTGTTGCCATGGCCTGTGTACAACATCTTTGATTTATCTTCTGTTCTATAAGACTTTCTTATTTACACAACCGATGTTGTGTTGGCAATAAGTTTTAACGAAGGCAGGTAGCTCTACCTACGGGGGAATAGCCCTCACTTGATTTGTTTGATTCCCATGCTAAGAGGGAATGTTTTCTTTACTTGTCTCAAGTCTTCTATATGTTGATTGTGTAACTCTAAAAAGGTAGTAAACGTTTTATTGCATAAGTCTTGATTCGTTTGTTGTAAATTTGTATCACTATTCATCAGTAAAAACGCGCTATATAAATCTCGTTGTACAAGATGACTTCCAATTTGACTCCAACGTTGATGGAGTTTTTTCTTTTCATAACGATCCGTCACATGGTTATACTGACTGGCTCTAAAGGTGATCGTATTTACTTTCTGTATCGTTTGCTTTGTGTAACCTAATTTTTGATGGATGATTTCCACTAGCATCGCAGGGGCATGATTCCCAATGCTTTTTCCAAAACGCTTTTTGGATTGGATTTTACCCTGTATATTTGTTTTGGTTTCTTTTGTACGCTTTGCTAATCCTTTAAAATGCATGGTTTCGATGTACACCTCATCGCCAAGAGACAAGATTTTATTGGCTAACGCACCATGTTTTTCTTTGATGTAGGAAGCTTTCTTTCTATATAATTCTTTTATTTGTTTTTTTGTTTTTTGATAGTTTTTACTATATGTCCAACGGAGTTTGACGCCATGTTTAATAGTACCATCCTTGTTGAAATTGTTAGGATTGGTACTTCTACGACTTCTATCCAATTTGCGTAATAAACGTCTTTTTTGTTTCTCCAATAAAGGTACTTCTGGAGCAAGTTGTTGGATGAAAACGGTTTCTTCTGAAACAACCGCAATGGTAGAAGGACCAATGTCAATACCTACCCGTTTTTGTTTTTGATAGGCATGTCGAAAGGCTCCTGTAGATGGAATTCTCTTTG
>NZ_JARVRU010000034.1:0-14621 GCF_030209535.1 Lysinibacillus sp. fls2-241-R2A-57 | reverse complement strand
ATGGCGAATCAGGGTGAAAGAAATCCTGGTGTTTCATTGGAACATAAATCATTCGCAACTGTATAATTTTGGTTAATCAACACGTGTGATAATTAATATTGGTATTGCTATTAAAATACTACCGTCATTATTAAAGAAGAGTGTCATGAGAAAGCATAGGAGATTGACATACCAGAATAATCGAATGCCAGACCCATTTGCTTTTTCAGTAAGCAGTTCTGCAACCCAGTTAAAGAACCCAAAGCTTTCTAATACAATCGCCATAACAATTGTAGCCATAATGGTAATCGCAGCATCACTGATTGTTTGTATAATTATAAGTAGATCTGTCATGGTTACACTACCGCAAAGTATTACAATAATAGCACCAACCAATGCAGGAATAGCTTCATTCATATTTCTAGGTCTCCAAAAAATGAAACCAAGAGTAACTAAAAATGTCAGTATTGTTATTATATCTAATGTTTGCATAGTATTTTCACCTTCAAGGAATTTTATTTTATTCTGAAAAATAACTTATTGTTAGACTAAAATACTAAGTTTTTCCCTCATACATTAGATTAGTGATGCCGTCGTAGTATAAATATGTAAAAAGTTAAAACTCCCTTGGTTTTATACCTATTTTCTCTAATATTTATACTAAATTACTCAAATATTAAAATAGTATACTGTAAAGCATAGGTTTGATTTACTTTCGTGGTATTAACATAAAAAGACATGAGTTCAAGTAAATCCGAACACATGCAATGTATTATTAAAAAAGTTTGGAATAAAGAGACTTCTATACTAGTAGTTAGGTCCCTAATCTCAACCGAACAAAAATAGTTATTCGTTATTAAACAATCAGAGGTGCTTTATCCTAAAAGGATGAACGCTTTTTTAGATAAAGAAACGATAAAGTAGACGCCCTATTTGATTAAATAATTCAATCGAAACCATTTAGTTTGTGGGTAATAGGAGAATGTTAACTTCGTGATGCGCTTTATCACAGTAAAGCCCCAAAAAAAATATTGACATAAAAGCAATTTCAAATGAATAAGTTGTGTAGATTGTAAAACATTCATGGGACTAATTAATACGGTATCTCTAACTAATTAGTCTTCCAACCGTGATGATTGGTACATTGCGATTATTGGATTGGGAACTAGAAAAATTACTTTTACGAGTTGCAAGTCTCGCAAATTGGAGGAGGCATCTGTGCATAATTGACTCCTATTGATACCCTAAGCAACACTAACTTTGATGTTTATTTTAAAACACGGAAAATTAGGGGATATCTTAAAGTTGCATCTTAATCATCCCAATTAGCTTAATGGCTGGATGTATTATAGATTACTTTATTCAGTTAGTATTTGTGGATAGTTTGAGTACTTGAATAGAAATGGAGGTAAATTTTAATTATGTTATTGCAAAGTCTAAATAAGGAAATTGTTATAATTAAACTCTCGGGAGGTAAGATACTAAAAGGTTCAGTAATTGACTCGGGTAGTGACATTATTGTTATTTATGATGGAAATATGTTCGTCTATTTACCAATCGACCATATTCAAACTTTAGAAATAGATTATAACAATGAAAATAATGTTCAACACCCTTCAGAAACATCGAGATATAATTCTCAACTGTCTGATAAGGACCTAACCCTTACAAATATACTTTCACATGCAAAAGGAATACATGTGGAGATTTTTGTAACAGGAAATCAAGCGCTACATGGGGTTATATCGTCTATTATGAATGATTATTTTGTATTTGAGTCTCCCATTTACAAAACAATGTTCATTTTAACAAAACATTTGAAATGGCTCAGTCCATATTCTAAGGATCAGTTTCCTTACGGAATAAGTGAAAATGAATTTTTAAGTCTGTCACCTCTTAACAATCAGTCACTAAACAATACATTCGGGTCTCAAATTGACCAACTTAGAGAAAAACTTGTTGTATTCAATCTTGGAAAAGAATTTTCCCATATAGGTAGAGTAATAAATGTAAAAGATCAAATTATTGAGATACAAAACGGGAAATCTAATTCAACTTATTTTAACCTTTCACATATTCAGACTGTTCATCAAGTGTAATAACTATGTACTCAGAAAAGGAGATGCTTCTAAGCCTCCTTCTCTGAGTATTTTTTATAAAACGCATCTATCTTGCTATGTACACCACCATTTCAGCGTAGGAAATGGTGTCCAAGATGAACTTTATTATGAATAGAGAATTTGTTGTTTTTAGTTTCCTTTTATCAAGGCTCTTTTCGTAAGGATTGTTGCTTTTGAAAAAGCCGAAAACTAATTTACTTTTTATGTTGTTTAGGAGAGATTAATTATGTTAAAAGCAATACCTTTAGAAGATAGAGACTATGAATTGATTAAAGAAGCGCAGAGAGAGTAATAGAACACAATTATACAGAAGACATCACATAGGTTCAGCGGTTAGGACAACTTCTGGTAACGTTTTTTCAGCTGTGCACGTTGAAGCGAATGTAGGAAGGATAACAGTGTGCGGAGGACAATGGCAATTGGCAAGTCAATTTCGGAAGGAGACCACGAATTTAAAACAATTGTAGCGGTTGCCTTTTTTGTTAAAGTTTTTGCACTAAACCAACTAATAGTTTATCGAAATTTTGATAAAAAAAAATCACTCGTGTCGATTATTCAGTTTTTTTTCAATCATAAGAGAGAGTTGAACATTCATATTTCCCTAAATTCACTTAAGTCATAAATAAAAGCCGAACTAATTATTCATATTAGTTCAGCTTCAAATCACTTAATAAAGTGTTACGCATTTATAAAAAATACTATTGTATGGATGTATTATAAATGAATGGACATACATATCTCGGTTAATTCAATTGAGCATAAGAGAGGACGTGTCCGACAATAAGTCTAAATAAGTAAAATAAAGAATTGAAACAAACAGTATTCGAGCTTTATCGCTCTGGTACACAGGTCAATCAACTAGTAACCAATATGATGTGTCGGAAGTCATAATTTATAAATGGATTAAATTCCTTTCTCCAATTGAAGGAACTAGGGAGTTAAGTGCTGTTGAAGGTTATTTGACGTAGGTTTTAGATTGTCATACAAAGAAATTTGTAGTGTATAAATTCGATCGTAAAATGGCGAGTGAACTGATTTAGAAACAATCGATAGCACAGTAGCAGCGCAAAATCCAGCACCAGAACTAATTGTACACACGGATTTAGGTTCTCAATATATACAAGTGAATCTTTTGGCGAGCGCTTACAGAAATACGAAATGATTCCGTCATTTAGCCTAAAAGGATGTTCCTATGACAATTCGTGCATCGAATCATTTCGTAATTGAACTATCCACATTCATTTTAGCTACCTTATGTTTTCATAAATTTATTATAAATCATACCTTACCTTCTTCGATTTCTCACATTTCTCCCTCTATCATTCACCGCTTTTTCATTTTTTTGTTTATTATTGTTTTCTGTCTTATTATTAGAGCTTTCATCACTATCATTTACTTCACTATTTTTATTTTCATTATTTTTTCCTTGATCTTTCTTTCCTTCAGCTGCTTTTTCACTAGTTGTTCCTAAACTAATATTTCGAACATGATACATTGCTAGACGAATAATTTCTTCTTTAGAGAAAATAGTAATATAATCTTCCGAAACTTCATCCATTATTCCTTCTAACATTTCTGGACCACCACGATTCACTTTAACCCAATGATGTCGTAGGCTACCTACTACTGTTTTAAAATCAGGTGCAAGTAAGTACGAATCTGCCGCTGGATCTTCAACATTAAATTCCATCCCATCTCTTGAGTTAAGAGTAATGCTTTTAATGTGTTGTGTTTTGTAATAAACAATCCCATCTTTTTCAGTTAATAATACAAAATGATCGTCTTCAGCAGCCATTAACTTTCCTATACGTGATTCAGGTCCTCCCCGATCCACTCTTATAACCCTATTCATTAACGTAAGTAGAAGATCTTTATTCATTCTTTTAGCCTCCTAATAGTATGGTCTTGTTATCTATATGTATCCTTGATTAATAGACCTATGCAAAATGCCCATTTAGTTTAAAATATGTAATGTCTAGGTCTAAGTCTAAATCAATAAAGAAGACTAACGATATAACAATATTCACCTTATCTGTTCAACTGTTACCACACTTTTTCATCATCTTTTTATACATAATAAAAGCCACACCCCATTGAATGTGGCAGAAAGATATCTACACCTGAAGTTATACAAAAACTCTCCAAAATTCTTGAAATTCCTTTTATGGATTTAATGACGAAAGCGGGATATGAAAAACCTTTTAGGCAAAGTATAAAAGACGTGAAGAGAAAGGTTGGGGCATAGATGAATTAGAGAAAAAACCTTTTAATTTTGAGTATGGCGAATCTATATTTATAAAGAAAATCACTTTGTCACAAATATAAAATCGTGAGATAAAAAATCCAAAATTTATTTGTTATCTCATGCTTTTTGTATTCCACCATTGGGTTTCTCAACTCTCGATTTGCAAACACCGCAAGCAGATTTAGTCAAATTTTTAGACACCTAATAAACCTGATCCGATTAGTTTTATGGATAAATGTATTAATTATGTTAATGGAAAGATTAAATTCTACAGAAGAAGTTGGAGAAACAAAAAAGAAATAGTATCAAAAATTCAAGTAGTAGAAAATAACAGCGGTTGGGTGCTAGTACCACTATACATGGATTACAGCGCACACACGCTACAATTTTGATGAATAATGATATTCCTGTGAAAGCCATTGCCGAACGATTGAGGTATACTCCCGAAATAATCCATACAACATACGGGTATGTATTGAAAGAAAATGGAAGATAAAATTATCGACATATAATTGACCGTGCTATTGGAAAATGGGCTAAAAGCGGGGCTAGCTCGTAGCTACCCCCGCTCAAACCGCATTATATAAGTATTAACAAAGCCTTTATGATTCTAATACATTTAAAATAGCATCAAGTTCATTAACAGCAAGATCTAGACGTTCCTTTGCCTCGATATTTTGCTGTTTTAATTGACTAAACTCTAACAAATTTTTCTCATGCTTTAATTTGATAGAAGACAAACGTTCAATTCGTGATTCTACCTTTTCAATCGCTTGCTCACAAACTGCTGTCCATAGCTTTTCTGAATGCTGCATTTCTGTTGTTGATGGGTTGTGTTGACGCATAATTCGTGCATATACTGCTTCAATTTGTTCAATTAATTCTGAGTAAAAATGTCGCTCTACACGAGTTGTTTGGAATGTTGGGTGCTCTACCTCTTTTGCATATGGGGTAATTTGACGTAGTAGCTTTCCAGCATTTTCACCGAAACCATGCGATAAATTCAGTACATTCATTAACTGTAATAGTAAACGAATTTCTTCTAGATTAATAAGCTGCGAATCAATGTTTTCCTTAATCTTTAAGGACTCCATAAAGCGTCGATCAAAGTGCTCAATTTCACCATTGCGTTGTTCTACTAAATGTTCACTTGCATTGTCTTTTAAGCTTTTAATATAGCGAATTGCGTGGCTTTTTATCTCTTCCTTCGACAGCAAGTCATTGTCTTGTTGTGGTTTTCCTCGTTGAACATACGCAAATGCATCCATTTTTTTGGGCCATTGTGCTGCTGGGGTTTCTTCTGAGACATTATAGCGTATATAAATTCCGTGCATTTCATATCCTCCAAGTCCATTAAACAAGTATCTCTAAAGACAATAAATCGAATACGCCATTTTTTCAAGTAAAAAACTTTTAAAGATTGAAAATCCTTCTTTTGAACAATAACTCAAAATTCCGAATAGTCAATTCAATCCAAAATTGCTCCATTTATTATAATAGAAATTTTACCACTTTACCTTGTCACAAGCTATGTTCGTACTATGTTTGAAACATATTTCAGGACTGAATCAATCCCACTAAAAAGTATCCATTTAAAATGGATGCAGAATTCGACGTTGTTATGATAAATCAGTGAGGGTTTTCTTCATCCCCCATTGATTATTAGTCTTCACTAAATAGGCTTTTACGGGCAGTTAATCTCCCTATCTAACTTTAATTCAGAGTAAAAAAATTTCGCTCTTTTCCTGTGGAATAATCTACCTTGGATCACGGTTCCACAGGAGTATGGCGAAATTTTTTATCTTAATTATGAATCTTGTCGTATCTCGTTAATACTTTTTCCCTCAGTAAAGGCATGAATTGATTTTATTTTGCCTACCGATTTGAAGTTTGCCTTGTCATAGACTTTTGCAACCTGTTCATTGATAGGCAAAATCCACAGATATTCTAAGCCTTGCTTTACTGACTCTTGTTGAATATGCTGTAAAATATATCCGATCAATCCTCGTCCTCGGTAACTTTCAATCGTCGCTACACTCTCAATTCTTCCTTGATTCCCTGAGATAAAAATATTGGCAGTACAGCAAGCTTTGCCATCCACTCTTAATAAATAATACGTAAAATGCGGAGAATGATAGGTTTTCTCAAAAGCTTGTTTGATTAATGCAGGCTCTCCAAATGTAGAAATACTCATTTCTACGGCTAATGCTTCCTCCATATTGGCAGCTGTTACACGTTCAATTTGTATGGCTGGATTTTGTGATAGTTGCGAGTATTCACCATTCCAACACTGTACATCATCTGTAAAACTTTCATATTGAAAGCCATGAATCTCTAATGCCTCTATGCATGACTGATTTTCCTCCACGTTGTATAAATACAATCTTGGGATGAGAGATTTTGACTGATAGTAGTCTTTTATGTTCTTTAAAAATATATTTGGCTCGACAACTTTCCTCCAAATGTGTGCATGATTGGCGTCGTAATAGGTTGGCATTTCCTTATTATAAAATAATACTCCTTCATTCCATGTTTCCATCTTACTAAAACTTTTAATATAATCAATATCTAGCTGCATGATGTGCTCAATTTTATGCATGCTCTGTTCCCCCCTCAATCCATTTTTCATATAAATCCTCTAGCTGCTGTTCAAACTTTTGACGTTGCTCCTTAGCAAGTGTTGGATCCTTTAATTTCATTTCGAGCTTTCCAATTTGCTCTTCAATCGGTAACTCTTTTTTAGCAGCATAGGTCTTTTCATGTACTTCCTTTATTACTGGTTCTTTAACTATTTCTAAACGTTTTTGCCTTGCCCATTCATAATCGCCTTCGAATGCTTGAATCGTTTGATGCTCAATCCATGCAACTTTTGTAAAAATCTTTTGTAAGAAATAACGATCATGTGAGACGCCAATAATTGTTCCTTCAAAGGACTCCAGTGTATCCTCTAATACCTCTCTCGCTTCAATATCTAAATGGTTGGTTGGCTCATCCAGCATTAATAAATTAATATCCTCATGCATTAACTGCGCTAGACGTAAACGCATCTTTTCGCCGCCACTTAAATCCTTTACTTTTTTGAAGACGTCATAGCCATAAAATAAAAACTGAGCAAGAATATGACGTGCCTCTGCCTCTGACACAGAGACGCTCTCACGGAAGGCATCTATTAAACGAATGGCAGGATTTTTATGCTCAAATTGCTGTGAAAGGTAGCCAATTTTCACGCTACTGCCGACATGACAGATACCTTTATGAGGTTCAACTTCACCTAACACCATTTTTAATAATGTTGATTTCCCACTACCGTTGTCACCAACAATCGCCAGTCGTTCTCCGAAGTAAACCGCTAAATCACTTTCCTTAAATAGCGGTTTCTCAAATGCATGGCTAATCCCCTTCATTTGAACAACTTCTTTGCCACTTCGCTCAGCCATCGTTAAAGCTAAATTCATTTTCTTTTTCGTTACAGGCTTCTTCACACGCTCTATACGGGCTAGTGCTTTTTCCATACTTTTAGCACGTCGATGTAAGGCAGCATTTGGCGGATTCGCTTCATTTGCCCATTGCTTTAAGCGTTTAATTGTTTCCTGCATTTTTTTTATTTTCTTTTGCTGTTCTTCATATTGAGCAAATTGCTGTTCAACCTTAGCCTCTTTTTGCTCAACAAATGCATCGTAATTGCCAATATACGTAAATGCCTCTCCATCTTCAATTTCAATTATTTTTTGAGCCATTTGATTCATAAAATGGCGATCATGTGATACGACAATAACGATTCCTGCAAAGTTTCGCACATAATTTTCTAGCCATTCAATTGCCTGCATATCTAAATGATTCGTAGGTTCATCTAATAGCAAAATAGAAGGATTACTCAAAAGGATTTGCCCAAGCATAACCTTCGTTTTCTCCCCACCACTTAAGCTACTAAAAGGTTGTTCAAGCAATGGCGTAATACCTAGACCGTTTGCAATCATCGCTAATTGCGCATCCATTTCATAGCCGCCCTGTAGCATAAACTGTTCCTGCACAAGACCATATTGCTGCAGTATCCTATCTGTTACCGCTAACTGCATTTCCTGCTCAAGCTTTGTCATTTTTGCCTTTAATGCATAGACTTCCGCAAATGCTTCCTCCAGCACTTCCTTTACGGATAACATAGGATAGTTCGGAATTTGATGAAGGTAGCCAACTGTCGCTTCCTTACTTTTTATAATACGTCCCTTATCCGGTGTATCCAAACCAGCTAATAACTGTAATAAAGTCGTTTTCCCACTGCCATTGACACCGACAATAGCAACATGTTCTCCTGTATTTACTTCTAATTGAAGCCCTTCAAATAATACGCTTCCACCAATAATTTTTTGTAGTTGTTCAGCTTTAATTTGCATCGTTTTATCCTCCAATGAAACGTGCGAAAAACATCTATAGACACAAAAAAGACTGCTCCATTAACAAGCAGTCTTTTCCTAAATAGTTTGTGAAAAAGAATGGTTAATCCGCTACGTTTGATATTTGATTTTGCTTAAAAATGGACAGACCTCTCCCGTTGTTCGCAAAATCGAAAGTAATTACATATGCAAAATACATAGCTGTATCTATATTTACACATGTTTTCGTAGCGTTTTTATTCATTCCTTTTCACCTCCGTTCATTATAGTTAACTTTATAATACCATAATTCAGGGAATTTGGAAAATATTTTTTTACTTTCAGGTTTTTATGAATATCCAAACATTTCTGGCTCATCACCAAACATATGCCATGTATTAGTTAATCTTCGTTCCGGCTGGGCGACTCCTTGGAGATTAGCATTACAGATGAGATCCTGCAGTGAGCATGTAGAGGAACGAAGAAGCTCCTTTCGTTCGTTTTATAGGAATACTTTGAAAATTTATCGAAACAAAATCTCATTTTATCGAAACTTTTTGGGCTTTTATCGAAACAAAATCTCATTTTATCGAAACTTTTTGGGCTTTTATCGAAAAACAAGCTCTTTCTATCAGACCCACACTTCTACCAATTTTCTTTTATCAAAATTTAAAGAGGCTAGTAAAGTCACCAGCCTCTTTACGTTTTCACTTTTCTCACAAACATTTTAACAAACGGTACAAGGAAAATAGATACGACCAACACTCTGAATAACTGAAATGCAGTAACGATTGTCACATTCGCATGAACAGAAGCGGCGATAATCCCCATTTGATCGAGCCCGCCTGGTACGATGCTTAAAAAGCCTGTCTTAAAATCAAGGCCGTACAAACCCTTCATGATAAATGTTAAGCCGTATGCCGCGCCAATAAAGACACCCGCCGATACAAATGCGTAAAACACATGCTTCTTCGATAAGTGTAAATCCTCTTTTTTCAATAATAGTCCAATGTAAATTCCAAGCATCAGCTGCGCAATATGAAGTAGTGACAAAGGTAATTTCGGAACATCCATTCCTGCTATATTAATGCCCATCAATAAAAACACCGGACCAAGCATATAGCCTGTTGGTATTTTCACCTTTTGTGCCAGCCACCCCGCTACCCCACACACAGCAAGTAATCCTATTAGGCTCCATGAATACGCTCCGTTGACAACTACACCAGTTCCCCCAGAGCCTGACACCATTAATGGTACAAAGCCGACAATTAAAAGAACCCGTAATATTTGGAAGAACGTTATCACGACCATATCCATATCCCCTTGCTCCTCAGCAAAGGCAACAACCTGTGACATGCCACCAGGTACACAGCATGTCAACGCAGTCGCAAAATCTAAATCCGCACGTTTTGCTACTACATAACTAACACAAAAAAACAGTACGATAAATATTACGTTTAATACAATCATACTTCCTATAAATTGCTTAATATCCTGCACCGCTTCTGGTGTAAACGCAAAACCAATGGAATACCCCGCAACGATTAAACCGAAATTACGAAAATATCTATGCCATTTCAATTGTACTTCCGTCGATAACTGCATAATTAGTACTGCTGTTATAGCACCAAGCAACCACGGCATCGGAATATGTAATAAATTAAATAAAATCGCACCTGTTAAACCAATACATAATGTTATAAACATGTGCTTGTCAAAAATAAACATAGAAGCAACCCCTCGTAACTGTATGATTCTATTATGCCGTGAACCTGCCTATTTTTCTACTTCATCACATTTAGCAAAGTCATATATAGTGAAAATTGAGCCTGTTATTTATAAAATTTAACCTCTTATCCAAGAATTTCTCCAACCCAATTTTTTCTATGCTACATTATTATTACCTGATTCAGTGTTTCTCCCTAACGGAGAGAAGCAAAGGAGGCCTCCAATGAAAATTCATATAACGATCAATAGCTCGCTGGATGAAACTGAGGTTCATATACATGCGAAGGAATACAACGAGCAAATTGAACGACTGATGAAGCAACTACAAGCTTCACAAACAACGATGCTAGATGGCTACTTTCAACAAGAAATTCATATGCTAAAAATTTCCGATATTTACTCCATTTACGCAGAGGGTGCAAAAGTTTTTTTGCAGACGGAAGAGCAGGAATTCGAGACGAAGCGTAAACTGTATGAGCTGGAAGCACAATTAGCGAAGGATTTTGTCAGAGTCAGCAAATCAACACTCGTCAACATTAATAAAATTGCCTCTATTCAAATGGGGAAAATCGGTTCAACAGAACTGATTTTAGAAAACGATGTATCCGTCCATGTTAGCCGGAAATATTTAAAAGAACTAAAACACCACTTAGGGATTGGGAGGGACTCATAATATGAATTTTATTCGCATGATGATTATCGGACTACTCATATCACTTAGCTCTTCCTACGTCTTAGTAACATTAAGTGTCCTATCTAATAACACTGTGATGTCAGGGCCGGAATTACTTGAACAAATTATCATCGCCGCTATACTTGGAGCTGTAATAGGTCTGCTGTCTACCATCTTTGATATTGAGCGTTTACCTTTTATTGCCCAGTTTATTCTACATGTAATTGCAGTTACGCTGTGTGTGATGATTGCAGGCTATTTCGGGGATTGGTTTGAACATTCCGGCATTACATCTATTTTTATAAGTGAAGCTATTATTTTCTTTATCGCTTGGTGCATTATTTATGTACTTCAAAAAAATGATATTGCAAAAATCAATCAAGAAATTCAAAAAAGAAAGGAATAAACAACATGACCTTTGCTATACAAGTTGAAAATTTATGTAAGCAATTTGGGGTTCATCAGGCCGTAAAGGGTATTTCATTTACAGTTAAGCAGGGCTCCCTCTTCGCCTTTTTAGGTGCGAATGGTGCGGGAAAATCAACGACCATTGAAATACTCTGTACATTATTAAAAAAATCAAGCGGTATGGTTACAATTAATGGCTATACCCTTGATGAAAACAAAGACAATGCTGAAATTCGAAAATCCATTGGTGTCGTTTTCCAGCAAAGTTTACTAGATGAACGATTAACGGTACGGGAAAATATACTTCACCGTGGTAAAACATATGGCTTATCGAAAGAGCAATTGAACGAAAATTATCAATTCGTTTCAACATATTTGCATTTAGAAGATATAGAAAAGCGCAAATACGGCACTTTATCAGGTGGTCAAAAAAGGCGTGCTGATATCGCTCGCGCCCTGATCCATCGACCAAATATATTGTTTTTAGATGAACCGACAACTGGTCTTGACCCACAAACGCGGCAATTCGTTTGGCAAGCCATTAAGCAGCTACAGCTAGAAACAAACATGACGGTTTTTTTGACAACGCATTATATGGAGGAAGCGGCAGTCGCTCATCAAGTCATCGTTTTAAAGCAAGGAGAAATTGTTGCTGAAGGGACACCAGATGCTCTTAAAACAAAACACGCCTACGATTCAATGGCGCTTGTTTTTCATCATAATTCTGAAGGGATAAAGTGGCTTGAGGAAAATGCTATCTCCTATACAGAAAAGTTAGGTATTTTCTCCATCCGAGTCGAATCCACACTTCATGCTTTAGCGCTATTAAAAAAAGCAGAGCCACTTATTGCTTCGTTTGAGGTAATCAAAGGTACTATGGATGATGTCTTTCTTCATATTATGGACGAGGGTGGTGCAGCTTAATGGAGGCATTATTTAGCTTAGTAAAACGAAATAACAAGGTTTTCAGACGTGATAAAACACAAGTCTTCTACTCGCTGCTTTCTGTCATTATTGTCATTGTCCTATACGCAGTATTTCTTCAAAAAATGCAAGTAAATGCAATTGAAGAAGCGACAAAGGCTACTCCAACTTTAGTAACGATGGTCAATGAATGGATTGTCGCTGGTTTACTTTCTATGACCGCTGTTTCTTCTACACTTGCTGCGTATGGCATTGCTGTTAGGGATCTTGAATCTAAAGCGCAAGCTGATTTTCTCACAGCCCCTATCTCTCGAGCAACCATTCAATTTAGCTATGTATTAAATGCCTTTATCATTGGCTGTATCTTTTCCCTTATCGCCCTTATTGGCTGTGAAATTTTTATCGCAACAACTGGCGGTGAGCTACTAAGCATTGGAGATTTAATAAAAGTAGTAGGAATATTATTTTTATCTGTGTTACTGGCCAGTGTTTTTAATCTTTTTCTTGTGTTGCTCGCAAACACTCAACATTCGTTTTCAACTCTCAGTACAATCGTCGGTACGGCTCTCGGTTTCTTATGTGGAGTTTACGTACCGGTTGGTGCACTCCCAACCTTTGCTCAAAATCTTATTATGTATTTCCCTATTAGCCATACAACTTTACTATTACGTAATGCCTTTATGGAGAGCTCAATTTCCAAGGTTTTCGAAGGTGCGCCTGCCTCACAGGTGGAAGACTATAAAATAATGTATGGTATTGTCTATGACCTTCATGGAAATATTCTAAGTATATCAACAAGTATTATTATTATTTTCGTCACAATTATTGTGCTAGCTATTTTATCTATCAATATTTTTAAAAAGAAAAATAAATAAACACTTTCGCACATCGTTTATTAAATGATGTGTTTTTTATTGATTTTATTCAAACAATTTGTTATTTTATATATAAATAAACAAACAAAATAATTATTCGTTTGTTTTTTCAGGAGGATATCCAATGGATGTAAATGAATTATTTTGGCAAGCTCCAATCCATGACATTAAAAAAGGCTACATTGATGAAGCAACACACTTCACTTGTTTGCTTTGCGGGGAAAAAATTGAAAAGGGTATTATTTATCCATATGAAGGCGTACTCTACGAGGCAGAAAAATTTATGCAGCGTCATATTACTGCTACACACCAATCTGTATTTCATTATTTAAATAGTCTTAATAAAAAAATGACAGGACTAACTGATCATCAAAGTCATATTTTACGTTTATTTTATGAAGGAAAAACTGATCAAGAAGTTAAAGAAGAACTTGAAATTGGTAGTGCTACAACGATACGTCATCATCGTTTTGCTCTTAAAGAAAAGGAACGTCAAGCGAAAACTTTTCTTGCGATGATGGAGTTATTAAAAGAACAAAATCAAAAGGAAGACAGCTTTGTACCAATTCACAAAACGGCTACGATGGTTGATGATCGCTATAATATTACGATTTCTGAAGAACAGCAGCTACTTGAAAAGTACTTTCCAAACGGTATTGATAAGGGGCTAGTCCGCTTTCCAAAACGTGAAAAGCATAAAATTGTAATACTCCGTGCAATTACCAAGATTTTCAATGAAACAAAACAGTATTCAGAAAAAGAATTAAATGAGATGATCCAACCAATGTATAAGGACTATGTGCAAATACGTCGCTATTTAATCGAATACGGCTTCATGGACCGGAAAGAGGATGGCAGTGCCTACTGGGTAAAAAAATAAGAAAGCAGGGTTTCCAATGGACCATAAAAAAGAATTAAAGGAAATGTATAAAGAGATAAAAATCGAAGCTGGCGTTTTTACAATGACCAATAAACAAAATGGTAAAGTGTTTGTAGGCAGCTTCAATAATTTAAAACGCTTAAACGGCTTTCAATTTATGTTAAAAACGAAAACACATACAAACAAAGAGCTACAAGTTGATTACAACACTTTCGGCAATGATGCTTTTGATATTGAAGTTGTGGAATATTTGAAGAAAAAAGAAAAGGGCTATTTCGATCCAAAAAAAGAGTTAGAAAAGCTGGAACAAAAATGGCTCGACACGCTTCAGCCATTTGGTGAACGTGGATATAATTAATTACATTAACAGGTGTGTTGATTAACCATTTTTATCCACCCTAATTAAATTAGAAGGATCT
>NZ_JARVRU010000126.1:0-14843 GCF_030209535.1 Lysinibacillus sp. fls2-241-R2A-57 | reverse complement strand
AAAGATATAAGTTGTGTCACAGTAGAGATGTCTACATTTTTTAAGAAATGTATATGTTTTTCGTATCGGACATGCGTACAGGGGCGCCTAAGAAAGGGTTAGCTCAACGTTCAGAGGTAGTTGGAACATTATCCGCCTCCTTATTTGAAATGCAAACGAGTGAAGATTTAGGGGAATTACTAACAGCTTTAGAGGGACAAAAGGCAGATCTTGATTACGTTACGCTACGTTTAGTAGAGGAAGTACGTAAAAATTACGATCAAAATAAAAAAATTCCGGCTGATGAATATAAGGAATTCGTTATTCTACAATCTAAAGCAGAAACAGCATGGGAAGAAGCGAAAGCGACAAATAATTTCGAGCTATTTTTACCTTATTTAGAAGAAATCATAAGCTATCAGAAGAAGTTTATTGGTTATTGGGGAATTAAAAACGGCTCACCTTACAATACGTTACTTGATTTATATGAACCAGAGATGACAACAAATGTATTAGATCAGGTTTTTGGTGAATTACGTGAAACCATTGTTTCTCTTGTGCAAAAAATCTCAGCTTCACCAAATAAACCAGATACTAGCATATTATTTAAGCATTTCCCTCGTGAGTCACAGCGAGCATTATCATTAGAAATGTTAGCACAACTTGGCTATGATTTTGATGCAGGTCGCTTAGATGAAAGTGTACATCCATTTATGATTGGCTTGAATCATGGAGATAATCGTATTACAACGAAATATGATGAAAACGATTTCCGTTCAGCAATTTTTGGAACAATCCATGAGTGTGGACATGCTATGTATGAACAAAATATCGATGCAAAGCTTGATGGTTTACCATTAGCAACAGGTACATCCATGGGTATCCATGAATCACAATCTTTATTTTATGAAAATTTTGTTGGTAGGAACGAAAAGTTCTGGGAGCATAACTACGAGCGCCTTCAAAAGTATTCACCTGCACAGTTTGGTGATGTAGCATTAGCTGATTTCCTCCGTGCAATTAATATGGTAGAGTCTTCTTTAATTCGTATTGAAGCGGATGAGTTAACATATCCACTACATATTATGATTCGTTATGAAATTGAATGTGACCTATTCAATGGTGATCTTCAAGCAAAGGATCTTCCACAAGTATGGAATGATAAGTACGAAGAATATTTAGGTATTCGTCCTGAAACAGATGCAAAAGGTGTATTACAAGATATGCACTGGTCAGGTGGTATGTTTGGTTATTTCCCTTCCTATGCTTTAGGCATGATTTATGCTGCGCAATGGAAGCATGCAATGGATAAAGATATTCCAAACTTTGATGAGCTGTTAGAAAAGGGCGAGCTTCTTCCTATTCGAGAGTGGTTAACAGACAAAGTCCATCAATATGGTGCACTGAAAAAGCCTTTCGAATTACTACAAGAGGCAACAGGGGAAGGCCTAAACGCTAAATATTTAGCAAATTATTTACAAGAAAAATATACGAAGCTGTATCAGCTCTAAAGGAAAAAGCGATTTCTCAACTACAGAGAAATCGCTTTTTTGAAGATGTTAAAGAATGTTACCAAAGTTGATAGCCTTTAGAGCCAGGTGGAGAATTTGAAATTATATCGATAATTGGGATAGTATATGCGAATAAAATTAAGGCTACTAAAATCACAAGCCATACTTTAAAGTTTTCTAAGATGGCTGGTGTCGTTCCGCCATTTTCATGTACTTCACCAACTGGGAACTCTTCCTCACCTTTTGGAGCAAACCACGCTAATTTCACTACAATATAAATAATGACTAAGATAGCGATGAATAGGATCGTGCCACCAATTGCTTGTGCAATTTGATAAGGAATCCAATCATAAGCTTGTTGAGCACCACCATACTCAGAGTAATCAGAGCGACGAGGTGCGCCGATCAGACCAGCAATATGCATAGCGGAAGACATAATCGTCATACCAGTAGCCCATAAAATACCCGCAAAATTACCAAGATTGTTTAAAGATTTAGTTAGTGTGCGACCTGTTAAATGTGGAATTAACCAAAATGCCGCACTGAAATAAGTTAATACGACTGTTGTTGCTATCGTTAAATGGAAATGCCCTGTAACCCAAATGGTATTATGGATTAATTGGTTCATTTGGTAAGAGGCATTGATGATACCACCAGCGCCACCAGGAATAAATGCTAACATACCGATAAATGGCACGAAGAAACGAGCATCTTTCCACGGTAATTTTTTAAACCAACCGAAAAGTCCTTTACCACCTAATTCACGACCTCGTAATTCAAACATTGAAAACATCGAGAAGGCGGTCATTAAGGATGGTACGATTACAGCAAATGTTAAAACAACTTGAATGAATTTCCATGTACCATCAATACCAGGCTCAGTTAATTGATGATGGATCCCAACTGGTACAGAGAAAATTAAGAACAGCATAAATGAAAGTCTTGCTAAAGAATCAGAGAAAATTTTTCCGCCAATAACCTTTGGAATAACAACATACCAAATCATATAAGCTGGTAATAACCAGAAGTACACAAGAGCATGACCGAAATACCAGAATAGTGTACGTGATAGTGCTACGTCGACACGTTCGATGAAACCTAAAGACCATGGTAGAAGCTGGAATAGAACAGAAACAGCTACACCGAGAGTTGCTACGAACCACATTAAATTATTGACAACAACCATAAATGACAGTAATGGGCTTGGTTGTCCGCTTCCTTTGTTTTCTTTACGCCATTGTGCATACCGTAAAATTTGACCTGCGCCACCAACCCAAGAACCCACCACGACTAATGTAAGGCCTAAATAGAAAATCCAGTGAGCTTTCAGTGGGGCATAGAACGTATATAAAACAGTTGCTTTGTTAAGTAAAACCATTGTCGCAGCTGCAGCTGTACCAATTGTCATTAACCAGAAGCCGATCCAGCCAAGTCGACGTTGACTAGCTGTAAATGTACCTGATGTACGGCTAACACTAGCAATTTGGAAACCATATATAAAGAACGTTGTTAAAATAAGTCCGAGTAAAATACCGTGTACGGTTAAAACTTGATAGTAACCAATGCCTGCTGGTAATGTGAATTGACCAGAGCGAACGAAAACTTGTAATAAACCTGCAAGACCTCCTAATAACAATGCGATGAATGCCACGTAAATATGTGCCATTGCTAGCTTCGCATCACGACGATCCACCTTAGTCAAATTTTTATTTAGACTCATTTGGATCCACCACCTTTAGCATAGAGTGCATCATTGTATGTCCTGTACCACAATACTCATTACATACAATTAAAAACTCGCCTACTTTATTTACTTCTGTTACATATTCAGAAATATAACCGGGTTCAAGCATCATATTAATATTAGTACCTGCAACCTCAAAGCCGTGCATTACATCTTCACTTGTTGCAATAAATTTCACTTTAGCGCCAAGTGGAACTTCAATTTCTGGAGGATTGTAATTAAATGCTGAAGCTAAAACAACAACTTCATAATCCCAATCTTTACCTTCTACTTTATGAACACCAGGATTATCGAAAGGTGGAAATTCTTTTACTTTCTCGTAATCTAGTGTTTTTTTACCATTGTTCGGATGCGAACCTTGATGAAATGCACCGATGCCGAGAATGATAAGGAATGCTACTAAAGTAGTAACTCCAAACACAAGCCAATATTTCTCATACTTATGTAAGTGCATAAGTCTCTGTCCCTTCTTAGTAGATTAAAAACGTTCGATGAACAAATTGAAGCAGAACACCCAAAGCACTATGATAATGATGCCTACTCCAAATACCGCATAGAGTGAACCTTTTAAATTCTCATCAGGTTTTTTATTATTTGCCATTTTTGCTCCTCCTACGCTTTTATTGTGGTCTTTCTTATTGACATGATATATAAATAA
This sequence comes from Lysinibacillus sp. fls2-241-R2A-57, assembly GCF_030209535.1. Classification (NCBI taxonomy): domain Bacteria; kingdom Bacillati; phylum Bacillota; class Bacilli; order Caryophanales; family Bacillaceae; genus Lysinibacillus; species Lysinibacillus sp. fls2-241-R2A-57. The sequence goes on along the minus strand of NZ_JARVRU010000126.1, from coordinate 10,951 downwards.
ATTTCATTTTGATGTGAAAAAAATCACACATACTAGCGAATTGTGTGAAGAAAATGTGAAAAATAGAGGAGTGAATAAAAAAAAGCCACCTCAATAGTCATTGAGATGGCACATATTAAAGTTGAAATTGGAGTAATTTTATTAAAATCTCTTGTTTTTCTAGAAATTTTACTATTAGATAATTTGGCTTGAGGCTTATGAGGCAGCCTCTATTAATTAATGCGAATGACAATGCGTATTCATAGATGCAAGGTTTCAGTGACATAGGATATATCATTTGGAAGAGTCCAATATCCTTTAAATTCTATTATCCTTCTTCAATCGTCAATAGAACTGATAGAGCACCAATGCTTGGAATTGTAACAGGGAGTACAAAGGCCTTATCAAAGCCATAAAGTTTTGTGTTACCAACCATTACTGTTGGCGGTGTGATATCAATTTCTAAGCTTTCTTGTCCTACGGTTGTACATAAATTACCTGCGATCATATTTCCAAACTCTCCTGTGAAGGATTCTAGCATTTCTCCTTCAAGAGGCATACCAAACATAGTATTGCCAATACCACTAAATATTTCAGGCGAGGAATCAATGATTACACGGCCTTTTATATCTCCTATTAAGCCAATTAAAACACCCATTTGCTGTTGTTGAAAGGGTTCAGAAATTATACTTGGCGATTTTACTTCAATATCCATAGGCAGGATTGATTTTAAAGCATGGATTGTCCCATTTAAAATAGTTTGAAAGTACTTCGAATTACTCATCATTACCGCATCCTTTTTCCGACTTTTCTACATCTTACCATGTTAAATGGGTAAGATGAAAGTATGTCTTGACGAATTAATGGGAAATTTATATTATATTAATGAGAATGATTTTCAAAATCAATAAATGGACGTTTAAGTCTTTTCAAATACAAATTTTTATATAAAAAGGAGCGGTCAGCAATGACATTCGTATTTATTGGAGCAACAATAGCTATCTATATAGGTGTGGGGAAATACGTCATGAAACAGGCTACTGCACATTTAAAATAAGAGAACATGAATAACAACAATAGGTAAAACATGACCCAAGTAATTTTAGGGTCATGTTTTTTTTATACAAATAATATTTCTTCTTAATCCTTTCGATACAATAAAGAGAGGGAGGAGTTATTTGTTTTTTCTGAAATCTATTGTAAATGGGAATTATTTTTTTGTAGAATTAACGTATAGTTATGAGGCTATGAAAAAATGACACACGAGTATGTTAGATGTTTGCTTAGGTTAATGTAAATTGTACCGAAAATAAAATGGATGGGCCATCAAGCAACGTCCTATAGAAATTTAGGTGAAGAAAATGACAAAAATATTATTAACGGGGTTTGTACCATTTCTTGATTATAAAATGAATCCGACGATGCAAATTGTAGAAAAATTAAATGGAGAAATGATGGATGGCTATGAAATTGTAGGACGCATTTTGTCTGTAGATTTTCAGCAATCTGCTGAGCAGCTGAAACAATATATTGCTGATATTAAGCCGCAAATCATTATTTCATTAGGCTTAGCTGGAGGGCGTTTTAAAATAACGCCCGAGCGAATAGCGATTAATGTGAAAGATGGTGAGCCAGATAATAATGGTTATTCACCAGTTGATGAGAGTATTTATGATGGTGGTGCAGACGCTTATATAACGAATTTACCTATCCGAAATATAGTGAATCGATTATGCAAAGAAGGATATCCAGCGGAAATTTCAAATACAGCAGGAACCTATTTATGCAATAATATTATGTATGAAGGGCTAGTTTACGCAAAGCAACATGAAGGGGTCCGTGCTGGATTTATTCATATTCCTGCGTCATTTGATTTAGCGATTCAGCATGGAAAAATACCGGGATGGAATATCCGAGATTTAATAACTTGCATTAAGCTTTGTATCGAGGAGACAATACGTGCAACAAATGATTGATTTTCCTCATACGATGTGGAATTAGCCAACACATTGGATTCAAACGAGATAAATAGTAAAAAGGATGCCCTAAAATATGAATCATTTGGGCATCCTTTATTAGTTATATGAAGTTGATTCTTTACTCAAGATCGTTAACTTTACTCAAGATCGTTAAATTGTAGTTTCTAATTATACAGCTTCAATAACGATTGGTGTACCAGCAGAAATAGTGCCTGCAACAGTATGAAACGTTAATTCTGTTGCAGAAACTGTATAGGAACCACCTTCCTGTAACACACCATTAATATATAAATTGTAGTACCCGTTTGTTACGATTGGAAAAGTAGTTGCAGCATTACCGCTATCATTTAAAAAGGTAGTAGCGGCAACCGTTGTACCATCTTAAAATATGATTCTCGAAGTGCCTGTAACATTTACATGGATATTAATAATGGAAAGCGCCTCTTATTTTCACCTCCATTAAGGTATTTATCTTACTTTGTGGAGAACCCTAATGATTCTATAATGATTGGTGTTCCTCTATAAATTGTTGAATTATAAGGATTCAAGGTTAGGGAGGTTGTAGTTAAGCTATATATCCCACCCTCCTGCATAACAGCATTGATATAAAGATTAACGTAGCCATTTGGATTAAAAATCGTAAATTCAGTTACTGTGTTCCCGTTATCGTGAAAAAATAGGTTAGCAGGTAGAGTCGCCCCATTAGTCAAATCAATATTTGATGGAACAACATAAAAATATCTATTGACTGTTGGAATAATATTATCATTAGGCACAATGACTGGGGGAGGGTCTACTGTAGGAATAGTACTAACTTTTATGCGGGGCCAAATAAACCGATCTTCACATGCACATGCGAATTGTCGCTCTATTTTTCGATGATTCTTATGATTCACCATATTTTTATCACTCCATTTATTTATTGTTGCCCCATGCTTTGTGGCTTATATGTTTCACCTTGAAATATGAAGAAAATTATTATTTTTTTAGTTATACATCTCTTGTGAAATAGAAAATAGTAGTTTTTTTAGAAGAATAAATCGCTCTTACCATAACGTATTGTTGATTTTCGTTCCGATTGGGCGCTTTGTTGTTGCTGCCGCTTCGCTTTCGCTACAGAAAACAGTTGTAGTTGCTGCCGCTACGCTTTCGCACAGAGCAAAGCTTCCTGGGGGCTGATGAGCCGTTTCGCTCCAGGGTCTCATTTGTGAAACTGATCCCAAGGAGTCGTCTTGTCTCCCAATCAATCTATACATGGCTTACGTTGTAATAAAGTTCATCCCCAACTTTTGGTGATGATGTAGAATAATGCTTTATTATTTTGATTAAACAACACCTTATGGACGAATATTGCGTCTGAAACCCTGATATATATGCTTTTTAAAGTAAATTAGTGTTATACTTTGCATGTCGAATAAGGTAGAATACTAATTATGAATAATTTATCTCATTCAGCATAAGACTCCCACCTATGAAGGCGGTGAGATGAATGCGGATGTGGTTCCTTTTTAGTGGTGTCCAAACACCACCAAGGCGAAATTGATGAATAAAGGGGTTACTAGTTTTATGAAAGATTTTGAACAACAGTTGGAGGGGCTTTTAAAGCAAGCCGCGTTACAATACATAATTTATCAGCATAATGGTGATACAGAGCGTATGGATAAGACATCACTTTTTGCGCGTAAAATACAGCAAAAAGAATATGTTATTGGCTTTGCAGGTCATTTCTCTGCTGGTAAGTCGAGTATGATTAACGCATTATCAGGTGAAGATTTACTTGCATCAAGTCCAATTCCAACGAGTGCCAATATCGTAAAAGTCCATAAATCAGACGAAGACTTTGCGATTGTCTATATGCACAATGAAAAGCCTGTGAAATTTGAAGCAGGCTATGATTTTAAAACGGTAAAAGAGCTAAGTAAAAATGGGGATCTAGTGTCACAAATTGAAATTGGTCATAGCACATCGACATTACCACTAGGTGTCACTGTAATGGATACACCAGGTGTCGACTCAACAGATGATGCACACCGTATGTCAACAGAGTCAGCCCTTCATATTGCTGATATCGTATTTTATACAATGGACTACAATCACGTGCAATCAGAATTGAATTTTCAATTTACAAAGCAATTAATGAAGTACAATCCAAACGTTTATTTAATCGTTAATATGATTGATAAGCATAATGAAAATGAATTAAGCTTTGAGGAATTTAAAGCAACAGTTCACAATTCCTTTGAGGCTTGGGGGGTAGTACCCAAAGGCGTATTTTTCACTTCATTAAGAGAGCCTGAACACCCATATAACGACTTTGAGGTCGTAAAGAAAATCGTTATGGATAGTATGAATGATTGGCAGGATCAGCTTGTACAAACTGCATCAAATACGCTGCGTTTATTACAAAGTGAGCATGACAATTATTTAACGGAAGAAAGACAGGATCGTTTAGATATCGATGAGGAAGTTTTAAGTGCCGATGACTGGGCAAACCATAAAGATATTTTAGAGCAGTACAATAAATTAAATCGTCAGGTTGAATTGTTCTCAGTAGAGGCATGGAATGAAACTTTTGAAGAGCAACGTAAAGAGCTACTTGCGAATGCAACCATTATGCCTGCAGATTTACGTGATAAATTACGTCTGTATTTAGAAAGTCAGCAGGATGGCTTCAAGGTAGGGGGCTTATTTACAGCTAAGAAAAAAACAGAGGAAGAGCGTAACCGCCGTAAAGAGGATGCCTATAGTGCCTATCAAAATGTTGTGCATGCACAGATTACTGGACATTTAAAAGGGCTAATGAAAAAGGTAATAAAGGATGTTGGTGCGTTAAATGAAGAACGTGCAACAGCTATTGATGCCTACGCCTTTGATTTACCATTCTCCCTTATTGAGCAGCAGGTACAAGTTGGTGCAATTTTAACAGGAGATGCTGTGTTGAATTTTGCCAACCGTGTGGCAGAAGCGACTAAGCGCTACTACATCCAGGAAACTGATAACTGGAAAGATGCGCAAGCAACAACTTTGGAAGCGGTAGCTACTGAAACAGCTGCTCCATCTAAATTAAAAATGGCAGGGATGCAAGCGAAAATTGATGCCATTCAAGCAGTGCTTGAAATTGAGGGCTATCAGCAATATAGTGCAAGCATTATGCATCAGGCAAGCAATGAAATACGAAAGGTAGCCAATCAACAGCTTACAAACTGGGACAATACCTTTAAGAAAGATTTAGCAGATATTCGATTATTTGAAGAATCGATGTTAAAGCCAAAAGAGGAAGCGTTACAGCAAGAAGAGGCACAGCAAGCAGTTAGTGCAACAAGTCTTCCTATTGAAGGTGTGGTTAAACGAGCACTTCATACGGCAAATGCGGTAAAAGATGTACAAGGCTTTGCGGAAGTAGCAAGTTACTTAGAAAATAAAGTAGAACGATTACAGAAAAAGGATTTCACAATTGCGCTTTTCGGTGCATTTAGTGCTGGAAAATCCTCGTTCTCTAATGCGTTAATGGGTGCCAAGGTTTTACCTGTATCTCCAAACCCAACAACAGCTGCAATTAATAAAATTCGTCCTGTTACGCCGGAGCACCCGCATGAAACAGCTGATGTACAATTAAAAACAGCTGAACAAATGCTAGAGGATATTCAAGGTTCGTATGCAGCAATCGGTTTATCTGTTTCTTCATTGGAAGAAGCATTCAATCGTGCTGATGAGGGACTTGCGGTACAGCTATCAGATGAACGCTTAAATGTGCATAAATCATTTATTCGCGCTTATAAAGAAGGATACCCAACATTTAAGTTTGAGCTTGGAAAAGTATTACGTGTTAATCGAGAAGAGTTTGAAAAATTTGTTGCTCAGGAAAATAAATCATGCTTTGTCGATAATATTGATTTTTATTATGATAGTCCGTTAACACGCATGGGTGTGACACTTGTTGACACACCAGGAGCAGATTCTATTAATGCGCGTCATACAGGTGTGGCATTTGAATATATTCGTAATGCTGATGCAATCTTGTTTATTACTTATTATAATCATGCTTTTGCAAAAGCGGACCGTGAGTTTTTAATTCAGTTAGGTCGTGTAAAGGATGCTTTCGAGCTAGATAAGATGTTCTTTATTGTCAATGCGATTGATTTAGCAACAACGGAAGAAGAACAGGAAGATGTTAAGGGCTATGTGCGTTCAGAATTACAACGCTTTGGCATTCGCTTCCCACGACTTTACGGTGTGTCTAGCTTATTGGCATTAAAGGAAAAAGTAGAGGGTGCGGATTTAACATCTGGTATGCCACCTTTCGAAGATTCTTTCAACACATTCTTAAATGATGAATTAAGTGCATTGGCTGTGCAGGCACTTGCAGAAGAAGTCGATAAAACGGAGCAACGCTTAGGTGACTTAATTGTACAGACAGAAGAGAACTTAAAACGTAAAGACGAACGTTTAGAGGAATTAACAACGCTTGAACAGCATATTAAATCGAAGTTCAATACGCTTAATACAAGTATGTTAGAAAGTGAAACGAAGCAAGAGCTTGATGAATTACTGTATTATGTCCTTCAGCGTGTGTTTTATCGTTACCCAGAGTTCTTTAAGGAAGGCTACAATCCGTCAACTTTTGCAGCAATGCCAGCTCAGCAAGCATTAGAGCATGCATTAAAGGAAGTAATGCAAAGCTTACGATTTGATTTTACGCAAGAAATGCGAGTAACAAACTTCCGTTTATCACAGTTTATTAGTAAGAAGATGCAACAACGCTTTAAAGATGAAGTACGTGAGCTTAAAGAATTAAACCGCAGCTTCTCATTTTTAGCGTTTGAATCTTCTGAGCCGGATTTACTTGATTTTGAAGGTCCATTTACAGATATCGCGAAATATGCAGGTGTGAAATCACATTTCCGCAATCCAAAGGCATTCTTTGAAAAGAATGAAAAAGTGAAGCTAAGTGAGGCGCTAGAAGTATTAACAAAACCAGATGCACAAAATTACTTAGATGCACAGAAAGTATCTCTCATGGCATGGGCCATTACCTTTATTGCTGAAGAAGCTGAGAAATTACGACTGTATATTTACCATCAGGCACTTGAACAAATTGCAACAGAAAGACTCGCACTTCAGGAAGAAAGTCGTTTAGCTTCTTGGAAAGCTATTTACGCTCAATTACAATACGCATGAGGTGATTCACTTGGGAAAAGTATTCAAATTAGTTGAGGAAATTCAGTTAGAAGGAGCCCGTTTCGTAGATGCTCGCTTTGATTTACAAGACAAAGAGGCAGGTAAAAAAGCATTTGAAGAAGGTCATGCACCAGGAGCAATTTATGTTGATCTAGAGCAAGAGCTGTCAGATATGGAGTCCAACAATGGTCGTCACCCAATGCCAAACAAGGAAAAGCTAGCGGCAGTATTTCAAGGATTAGGGTTACGCTATGAGGATCAAATTGTCGTTTACGATCAAGGAGCTGCACCATTTGCACCACGTGCTTGGTGGATGCTGACGTATGCAGGGTTTCCAAATGTAGTAATAGTGAATGGTGGTGCACCTGCTCTCGAGGAAAAGGTAGCGTTCACTAAAGATATTATTAAATACCCACCAACTACGATTGAATTTACTTGGCGAGATGAACTGTATGCTCCACGTCAAGCAGTTAAAGCCATTGTAGACGGAGCGGTGGATGCGACGTTATTAGATGCACGTGCCGCAGTTCGCTACCGTGGTGAAATAGAGCCTCTTGATAAGGTAGCAGGGCATATTCCAACAGCGAAAAACTTTGACTGGGAGCAATTAAAGTCAGATGGTCAATTGCAAGCTAATGATGCGTTACGCAGCAAAGTTGCCCGCGACGAGCATGTTGTAGTTTATTGCGGTAGCGGTGTTACAGCATCACCGTTGTATGCAGTGCTAGCAGATGAAGGTTACGAAAATATTCAACTGTATGTAGGCAGCTTTAGTGACTGGATTACAGAGTATGATGTAGAAAAAGATACAAATGAATAATGAATGAAGACAAAACGCTCACTTTGGTGGGCGTTTTTTGGTTTGGATGGATAGCACGGGTGAAGCGGCGGATAGAGAGGTTAGAGTGACGGATAAGGCAGTCAGAGCGACGGATGGAGTAGTTGAAGTGAAGGATTAGAGTGTTTAGAGCGACAGATAACGGTCGAAGCGACGTATGGAGTGTTCAGAGCGACGGATAGAGCAGTCGAAGTGACGGATAAAATGTTCAGAACGACGGATAGTGGTCGAAGCGACGATTAAATTAGCGATGCAAGTTGCTATGTACTCCTAAAATGACTGACCATTCATTTTGTGCTACACTCTTTATACAAAGGGCAAAGGGGGAAAAGGATGTTTAAACGAGAGAAAAGTATAGAAATTCAACAATATCGTGATGTTCAATGTGCCCATGGTAAAGTATCAGTTCAAGGCTTCGGGTTGAGTGTTTATAGTTTTTTTGTGGATGGGTTATTAATTGATACAGGCTCCTATTCGCTTTCACAGGAGTTTCAATCTTTTTTTAACGGGATACCGATTGAACAAGTGGCACTGACACATTCTCATGAGGATCATGCAGGAAACGCAGCGTGGATTCAACAACACAAAAATGTACCTATCTATGTACATCGTGATTCGGTTAGTATTTGTGCAGAGGATGGAGAATACCCATTTTATCGACAGGCATTATGGGGAGAGCGACCAGCATTTATTGCTCAACCGTTTGGTGATACTTTTCAAACGAATTCAGCTACATGGGATGTTATTGAAACACCAGGACATTCAACAGATCATTTATCATTTTACAATCGAGAAACAAGTGCTATGTTTACAGGAGATTTGTATATACAAACAAAGACGAAAGTTGTGCTTGATGAAGAAAATATCGTACATACTTTAGCGTCTTTGAAGAAAATATTAAACTATGATTTTAAGGAAGTGTATTGCTGTCATGCGGGTTATATAGCGGATGGTCGAGCGAAAATAGAAGAAAAAATTGCTTATTTAGAAGATTTGGAGGGTAATGTAAAGCAATTGTTTAAGAAAGGTTATTCAGTAGACGAAATTACAAAATCAATTTTTTCTCGTGATTATCCGATTACAAAGGTATCAGGGGAACAGTGGTCTTCCAAACATATTATTACCGCTTTTATAAATCAGTTTACGCAAGAGTCCTTAACATAAAGGGCTCTTTTTAATTGTGAAAAACCAAGGGCATAGTTTGTCTTGGTTAAAGCGCTACATCCTCGAGGTCGCTTCGATCCCTTGGGCAAATGTGGTGAAGTGAAATCGCTAAGAGATTCTAACGAGTAAAGCAGAAAAAAGAATACTTTAGGTTGTATAATAAAAAAACTTTGTGAAAAAATGTGAAGAAAATGTGACGAAACAAGATTTAACAATGGATGCGCTTACATAAGTTTGTGAAAAATTTCTCATTTACATAAGAAAAATACTATGTGAAAAGTTGAACAGGCTAAATGGCGATATTTGTGCATTTTTTTAAATGGAAACCAACCTATCAATTATATTAAAATAATTGATTGTGAAGATAATAACAAAATGAAAAAGTGGTATTAATGATAGTAAATAGCGTTATTTCGAATAAAAAATAAAATTGACAGAAAATTCGTTGACTTTACTTTCACAAAGTATTATGATTCTGAAATATATAATAATTCATTAGAAAAGGATGGGATTGAATGGATGTAATGAAAAAGGCTTTAGAAATGCACGAGTATTATAGTGGGAAATTAGAAGTGATTTCAAAGGTTCCTGTGCAAGATTCCTATGATCTAAGTCTTGCGTATTCTCCGGGAGTAGCTGCGCCTTGTATAGAGATTGAAAAAAATCCATCACTAGTTTACGACTATACAATGAAAGGAAATATGGTGGCGATTGTTTCAGATGGTACTGCGGTATTAGGTTTAGGGGATATCGGTCCGAAGGCAGCGTTACCAGTAATGGAAGGAAAGGCGATTTTATTAAAGCGTTTTGCCAATGTTGATGCTTTTCCTATTTGTTTAGATACGAAGAATACGGATGAAATCGTCAGCATTGTGAAGGCGCTTGCTCCAACTTTTGGTGCTGTAAATTTAGAAGATATATCAGCGCCAAGATGCTTTGAAATTGAAGATCGTCTGCGCCAAGAATGTGATATCCCTGTGTTCCATGATGATCAGCACGGAACTGCTATTGTCGTAGGTGCAGGGATGATTAATGCCAATCGCATTGTGAATAAAGATGTGGCAACAATGAAGGTCGTAATTAACGGCGCGGGAGCAGCGGGAATTGCTATTTTGCGTATTCTTGTGCAAATGGGCTATAAAAATATTTATATGTGTGATACAAAAGGTCTTATTTATGAAGGTCGCGCTGAAGGGATGAATCCAATTAAGGAAACGATTGCCCATTTAACAAATCCAGAAAAATTACATGGAACACTGGAGGATGCTCTCGTTAATGCAGATGTCTTTATTGGGGTATCGGTTGCAAATTTATTAACAAAAGCCCATATTGCTTCAATGAATGATGATCCAGTCGTGTTTGCACTAGCAAATCCAAATCCTGAAATTACGTATGAAAACGCCAAGGCATGGGGTGTACGGGTTATGGGAACAGGACGCTCAGATTATCCAAACCAAATTAACAATGTGCTCGCTTTTCCTGGTATTTTCCGTGGGGCACTGGATGTCCGAGCAACAGATATTAACGAAGCAATGAAGATAGCTGCAGTGGAAGCGATAGCCTCTCTTGTAAGTGATGAGGAATTAACGGAGGAATATATTGTACCTAAATCATTAGATGAGCGGGTTGTAGAAATTGTTTCGCAAGCTGTAAGTGGTGCAGCTGTTGAGTCAGGTGTGTCAGAGCTATTCCAACAAAATACAGTGCTGTCAGTTTAAAAATTGCTCAAATTAAATGAAAATCTCCCACTCTGTTCAGGAGGGCACTGAAAAACATCCAGTATTTATTGTTAAAAGAGTTTAACTTTTAAAAA
>NZ_JARVRU010000082.1:0-67873 GCF_030209535.1 Lysinibacillus sp. fls2-241-R2A-57 | reverse complement strand
GCTCGACACTAAATAGTAACAAGAAAAACCCTTTCATCGATCAATAATAAACCTACTTTTTCCTAATCAACACGCCTAATAGTATTATAGACTTCCATGATCAATAACTCTGCCAATCAATTGTATAGTCTATAGTCTTTAACAAGTTATCTGAAAAATAGCCTATTCCCCATCTGATTTTTCAGGTGGGGATTATTTTACGCTAATTTGCTCACACATTATCTACTATCATTTAAAGAGTGACAGACCTTTTTGATCTTACGTTTCAAGAAATTCCACGGGATTACCGACAATTTGTCCATAACATTTATTCTTATAACTCATATATTAAATTACCAAGTTCTAAAGGAGATGATATTTGAGGAGTTATAACAACTTCTTTTGCATTAATTGTTGTATTGTTTGTTCTACTAATTATTGTAGGAACCTTAGTAAAATTTTCTTCTCAAAGGAGGGTTACTATGCATCAACTATGTAGACACCAAGGTCAGGCTGTAGAGGTCAGAGATATCCATGGAAGAGTTCAAAGAGGAATACTAGTAGGAGTTGATCCAGCAAGAGGAATTTTTATGCGGTCAGGCTTTAGAACCTTTTTCATTCCCTTCTTTTTAATTGCAGCTATTTTCCTCATAAGTATTGGTCGACGTATCTTCTAAGAAAGAACACTTCAACAAATAAATATATAGATATTAAAAGAGTAGAAATTTATTTCATGTAGGGCCACTGTTAATTCACAAATAATGTATACATTTTTTCCTAAAGTATACCTGATTGTTCCTATGATTAAGGATTCAGTTGTAGATAATCAATAGGTCCTTTTAAAGTTTAAAAAACACCAACGATTCACAAAGTTGGTGTTTTCCATTTTCTTTATTTAGTTTTATTTTTCAATTCTTTTAAGGCATCAGTAAGTTGTTCGTTTAAAGTACTTAATGCCTGTTTATCAAGAGTTTTTGCTTCTGAACCAGCAATCGTAGGGTCAAGATATTTTTCGATTTTTTCGTAAAGGTCTTTATGTTCTTTCTTAACTTCGTCTTCAAAAACCTTCCATTGGTCTTCTAATTTTGGTCCAACTTCTTTTACTTTTGCTTTGTCTCCACTTTCGATAGCTTTGGATAACTGATTAGTAGTCTCCAGCATATTATTAACTCCATCGGATACCTTACTATCTTTTGAGCTACATCCTGCTAAAAATAAAGTACATCCAAGACCGATTGCTAATACCAATGCCATTAACTTTTTCATAATCCATCCCAACTTTCTTTTAGTTATTATTAACTGTTTTAAAATTTTTATTATTTATTTTTTTAATTAACAGAATAAGAATTGCAGCAAGAACCAGAATAATCTGTGGAATTGCGCTCTCCCATGTGGAGTAAAGAGCGAAAAATTCTATATTCGGAATACCAGGAGCATTCGTTGTAGGAAGCACCCCTGCTAATTGTAAGCTGTGAATACCCATCCCCGTGAACTTGATACAAAGATAAAAAACGATTACGCTTGAGACCATAAAGAATGGACGAAGAGGTAACTTTAAACCAACAAAGACCATTAAATAAGCTAAAATCCCAAGAATAGCGGCGCCAATTAAAAATCCAAATAGTAAAGACTGAAGCTTAATTTGGCTTGCCATGCCGATATAAAACAAGACCGTCTCTGTTCCCTCACGGAACACTGCAAGAAACGCGAGAACACCTAGTGAAACGAGCTTGCCAGTTGTTAATGCATTTTGACTTTTTTCATGAATGTATCTATTCCAATCAGCGATATTAGATTGACTATGGAGCCAATAGCTCATATATAGCAGCATGACTGCCGCAAATACACCTGTCCATCCGCCAATAAGGGCATTGTTATTTCCAAAAGCACCAGAGGATATAACAAACTTAACGATTAGAGCAAGTATTACACTTACTCCCAAACCTGTTAGAACACCAGTCCAAATCCAAGCTTTTCCTTTTGAGTCCGCAGATTTTTTAACAAACGACATTAACGCAATTACTACAAGTAATGCTTCCAATCCTTCACGGATTAGGATCATGGCTGCATCCCAATATGTATATTGAGATTTTGTAGCTAATGGGGTTAAGTATGTCACCATGTTATCAATTAATTTTTCTGCTTCTTCAAAGTTTGGTGGATTAGCATTTAGCATGGCTTGTATGGCAACAAGGTCTCTTTCGGAATCACTATATATAGATGCAGATTGTGCAACAACAACGCCTTCTACACTTAACCAGCTGTCACTAGCGTTTTTAATTCCTTCAATAGCACCTAATTTGTTTTCTTCAAGAATTTCCTTTTTAGTCTTTTGTAAAATGAGAATAAAATCGTCCAAAGAAAGATCTTCCTTCTTCAACTCAGACTCTTGATGATAACCGCCAGTTGCATATTTTTCATTTACAGCCTTTAAATCCTTTAAAGCCAACAATACTTGATCTTGCTTATTTATAGTAAAAGCATAAACTACTTTCCCCATATTCGATTCAATATCACGATAAGCAGTAATAGAATAAGCTTTTATTTCTTCTTCAATCTGCCTCCAAGTTTTATTAAATTGATCATAAGCATTTTCTGCTTCAGCAAGGTTCCCTTGAGAAGCTAAATCAATTGCTCGATTAACGGATTCCTCTGCCTTCTTAATATCCTGACTAGAATTTCCAGCTGCCATTGCAGGAGTATGTATTCCAATTCCTAATATTAATAGAAGGATAGATAATTTAAGTAATAAACTTTTCCCCATGAAGACCCTCCTAGGTAACACCCTCTAATTGATAAAGAATTTCAATATCATTTACACGAGTATCATTTTATTATCATCAATTATCATTGTCAATAATATTTTTATTTTATCCCTATGTATAAATTGGTAATTTAGGACTAAATTCTTTGATTAGTTGTAAAATTGAAATTTCCAGAAAATTATTAAGTCTCATGTTAATACAATTATTGAACCGACTTTCCAATTTATTGGCTGAGCGTTTTTCATCATCCAGTCAAAAGAATGTGATTATACACGTCTGCTCCTTGTAGATGAGGTAGATGAAAAAGAACATTTAAACACCTCCAAAAGTCTGTTTTCTACTATTTCGGTTTAAGATTTAACTCCAGTGAAAAAGGCTTTGAATAAACGGTAATAACCGCCATTCAAAGCCTTTTTCATATTCTTATTTGATTTTTCCCAAGGTATTTTTTAATGATACTATGCACGGCGGACGTTTTCTTCTGAAATCCACTACGATAACATTCATCGAATCATTTCTTTTCTCACGAATAACAGAGTTGTTTATATGTTACTTATTGCTTTTTTCTGCTGACATGGAATCTGTAACGTTTTCAGCTTTCATAAGCTTACCCTCTTTTTCAAGTTGAGCAATCAGCTCGTCTACCGTGATCCCTTTTTCTTTAGCCATTTCTTCTAAGTTGACGGGTTCACTAGATTTTGTAGCCGAAGTTATTTCACTTGCTTCTGTCAGTTTTCCTTCTTTTTCAAGCTGAGCAATCAGTTCTTCTACCGTGATCCCTTTTTCTTTAGCCATTTCCTCTAAGTTGACGGGTTCACTAGATTTTGTAGCCGAAGTTGTTTCACTAGCTTGTGTGTTTTCAATCTTGTCGTTGTTGCTCGCAGCATATGCAGATCCTGCAACAACAGAAAATGCTAGCACTAATGTCGTAATTGTTAATTTTTTCTTCATATTAATTTCCTCCTAAAATGTTTTGCCTCTACCACAAGATGGATAGGTGTCATAAATACCTGGTTACTACCTGCATCCTTTCTATTTGATGTCACCAATATATAACAATCCATGTTAAATCCGTGTTAAGAGGGATATTTCACCATGAATTATTAAAAAAAGGCTTTAAATAAACAGTATCAACTGCGATTTAAAGCCTTTTTATATTAATATTTTATTTACCAAGTGTAATTTGGAAACAAGTACCGCTGTTTTCATTATCCGTAACTACGATGTTTCCGTTGTGCTTGGTTATGATACTTTGCACAATGGAAAGTCCCAAGCCTGAGCCACCCAATTCACGAGAGCGTGATTTATCCACTCGGTAAAACGGCTCAAATATATACTTTTTTTCCTCATCCAGGATACCAATTCCCGTGTCTCTAATTTCAATCATTATCTGCTTTTTATCCGATTTAACTTTAATCGTTACCTTACCGCCCTCAATATTGTATTTAATACCATTTTCAATAATGTTATAAAACGCTCGATAAAGTAAATCTGTATTTCCGTAAACAACACTATCATCGCAATCCAAATATAAAGTAACTTCTTTTTCATTAGCAATATGAGAAAGTTCAGAGACAATATCTTCTAAAATATCCTTCAAGCAGATGGATTCATTCTCAAATTCATCATTCATATTTGTCATATCTAAAAGGGTATATACAAGCTCAGATAATCGTTGTGTTTGCTTTTCAAAAATGTTAATGAGTGCTTCATATTCGTCTGTTGAATGTGCGTTTTTCATTTTAAATACATCAACCTTTGTTTTTAAAACCGCAAGTGGCGTTCTGAGTTCGTGGGCTGCACTTGCGGAAAAGCGGCTTTGCATCATAAAAGCATTGTTTAGCTTATTCGTCATTTCATTAAAAGACCTCGTTAGCTCAGCTATTTCATCATTAGTTGGTGGGATGTCCATCGTTTCCGATAGATTATGTACACTTCTATTCTTAATTTGACTATTTAGTGAATCAAGTGGTTTTAACGCTTTGCCCGAAATATAGTATGTCAATACGCCACCACAGACAATGATTAAAATCATATAATAAACACTTTCAAAATGAAAGTCCGTTTTTGCTTTTTGAGCATCTTCAGATGGTGTAGGCATCATGACATTTGATGGCGTTTGAAAATTGCCTATAACATTGTTATCTTGACCAACCTCTTGAGCAGGTAAAGCAGTGGCTGCATCAATTCTTGTTGCCATTATGCCAGCAGAAAAATTTAAAATTAATGTAAGCCCTATACAACAAATTGTTAATAAAATTATCATCATTGCAGTAAGTCGTTGTCGAATTGGTATTTTTTTAAACATCATGCGTCACCATCATTTTTAACAATATGATAGCCCTCACCAATCTTTGTACGTATGGGGTCATAGTCTAAAAGAGCTTTTAGCTTTTTTCGTAATGTTGCTATATGAACTCGAATAGCTCCACTAAAGCTATCGGCATTACTATCCCAAATGTGATCAATCAATTCTTCTTGACTGACAACTCTCTCCTGATTCATTAATAAGTATTCCAGTAAAACAAATTCCTTTTTTGTTAGTATTAATTCAATTTCATCTACAAATGCAATACGCTTCAACAAATCTATTTTTACATCACCACAAGCTAATAGATTGTTTTCCTGTATAAATTTTCGCCTTAATAAATTTCTTATTCTTGCTTCCAATTCTGCAAAGTCAAATGGTTTAGTTAAATAATCATTCGCACCAATATCTAAACCCTTAACTTTGTCACTCACACTACTTCTTGCACTAAGGATTAAAACTTTTAATTCCTCTTTTTCTTCTCTTATCTTTTCTAAAACCTTTAATCCATCCATTTTCGGAAGATTTAAGTCAAGTATTATTAAGTCATAATTTTCAACGTACGCCAATTCATAAGCGACTTCTCCATTACTACAGACATCAACTGCATACCCTACTATTCTAAGTCCCTCAGCGATAGCTTCCTGTAAATCCAACTCATCTTCAACTACAAGAATTCTCATATCGTAATCACCTCATTTTATTAGTTTAAATAGGTGTGTGTTAAATCTATGTTAAGCAACTATTATCAAATAATAATTTATATCTGTAAAAGAATCCATCCTTTTGTCGTAGGAAACTTTCGATAATAAGAAAGTCATGACCAACGTATATATATTATGTAAACTAAAATTATTTGGCGTGAAGGAGGGCTTGAATACTTCAACTACCCATAGTATCTGTACTTTTCGATTTGCACTTGTAAAGTGCCTTTTCATTTTCATGTGAACGATAAAACCAAAGCAGAAACAGGTCCATTTTTAACACAAGAAAAGAGCAGAAAACTCCTATTTAACCAAGGAATTTACTACTCTTTTAATACGTTTACTGCACTAAAAATCGGTATCGAATAATCCGATATAATGCAGACCGTTATAAAGCTTGTTAACATCAGTAATTTCTATTTCAGGATCGAAATAATAAAACATTGTGTTTACTTTGTCTAATCCTTTGAGAATACAGATTTTTTTAATTTCAACCATCGTCTCATCCTCTACTGATAGCTCTTCAATAAATTCATCCACGTCTGTTAATTCATCTTGCCAATATACACCGATCCAATCCTCGTCATACACTTTTTCATTAATATCCTTACAAAATTCGCATATTTTATATTTTGGATCATCGATATCCATGTCTGGATCACTATAATCGATTTCAAAATACTCATTAAAGGTATCGTCATCTACGTTACTAATTCCAATCCAAACATGAACTTTACTCATTATCTCCATTATTATTTACAACTCACTTTCATATGTTTTTTTTGATGTTTTGCAATTATTATTCTGGCTTCCCTTTTGAATTCGCCCCACTTAAAGCTTGAGAAAGGTTTAATTTATAGCCAAAACTGATCTTTTATCCTTAATATAATCTCTGGCTTATATCGTTACATCATCTAAATATTGCTTTTTCAACTTCCCGCATTCTTAATTTTTCGTTTAACAAACGTATAAATATTTAAAATTACTCCTAAAACAAACATACATAATTGCATTTAATGCAAGGATCAACACCATGAATCCTCCTGCAAAAGCAATTCTTTCTCCTGTGTTATCTGGTTCAAAAGCTTTTGCATAACTCACGCCTAAAAAACACTAAACTTCCGACTATTACCAGAATTAAAATTGCCATGCCAATTGCAGTGGCCCATAAAGGGAATTTCTTCTTTTGGTACAAATATGTTGCTAAATAATCACAAATTAAAATGGATAAAAGTAAAACAACCCAAACGATTGCATCTCCGTTCATCAAAGTCATCTTTTGTTATAGGTTAAATATTGCTCTTAGTATATTCTATTATCATTGTTTTTCCTATAAAATTTAAAATTTACTAAATATTTGTTTTTAGGTGAGAATATCTTTCATTTTCCTCACTAGCTTTAAGGTATAGGGTTTTTGTTATTATGTAACACAAAAATGCACCAGTTAATCCCAAGACAAGAAGCAATCCTCCCATATATACAGGTGAAATCCACTCCCCAATGATGATCAGCAATCACACTAGCACAAACAAATTAAAAACGGGTGTTGCTTGAGGTAAGCATCACCCGTTTTTCTAGCTTAATTATTTCTCATTCACAGTTTCTATATGTTCCCCATCCGTTTGATTTTCATGATTAGGCTTGACTCTCTTAATAAAGAAAGCAAGGATAAGAGCGATAACTGCAATCAATGTTGAAATGAAAAAGGTAAAATTAATACCATGTAACATCGCTTCATTCACGATGTGTTGTTGCATTTCAGCTGCAGCCTGTGCAGATGGTTGAACTGCGTTTGCACTCATATTAGCCATTGCGTCAGCAGCAAGTTCCTCTGCTTTTGCAGTCGTTTGATGGTTCATTACGGTAATCAACACCGCGGAACCAATAGCACCAGATACTTGCTGCAGCGTATTATTCATAGCTGTTCCGTGTGGATTCCTATACGCTGGTAGCTGATTCAAACCATTTGTCATGACTGGCATCATGACCATAGACATCCCAAACATACGTAAGGTATATAGTAGAACAAGTGTAGAATAAGCTGTATTCATACTAATTTTGCTAAAGTAATACGTTGTTACAATGGTAATGGTCAATCCAATCACGGCCAAAATTCTTGCTCCATACTTATCAAAAAGTTTCCCTGTAATTGGCGACATAATCCCCATGACAATAGCTCCAGGAAGCATTAATAGGCCAGAGTCCATAGGTGAAATCCCTCGAATTGTTTGTACATAAATAGGCATCAAGATCATAGCTGAAAACATCGCCACAGAAATAACAATTGAAATGGCCGATGATAAGGCGAACATTGGATATTGGAAAATTCGAAACTCAAGCAAAGGCTCATCCAATCGAAGTTGACGAAGGATAAAGGTAATTAAAGCAAGTGTACCAATAATAATTGTGCCGTATACAAATGGACTATCCCATCCTTTTTCCCCTGCAGAACTAAAACCATAAAGCAAGCCACCAAATCCTATGCTAGATAAAACAAGAGAGAAAACATCGAGCTTAATTGCACGTTGTGGTGTTACATCTTTTAATTTAAAGGCTGCAAAAATTAAGGTTAAAACGGCAATTGGCAGAACAATATCAAATAACATTCTCCAATTGTAGTGCTCTATCAACCATCCAGAAAGAGTCGGACCAATCGCTGGAGCTGTAATCATAACAAGTCCAAACATTCCCATTGCTGCCCCTCTTTTTTCAACTGGAAAAGCGGTAAGCATGACATTCATTAATAACGGCATCATAATCGCTGATCCTGCAGCTTGAATCATTCGAGCCCCTAATAACACACCAAATGCAGGTGAGATACTCGCTAGGAATGTTCCCAAAGTAAACAATGACATTGCTGTAATAAATAACTTTTTATCTGAAAAGCGCTGAATAAAGAATGCACTCGCAGGTATTAAAATACCATTGATAAGCATATAGCCCGTAGAGAGCCATTGCACTGCCGTTGCATTCACATCAAATTCTTCCATAATGGACGGAAGGGCAATGTTTAGTAATGTTTCATTTAAAATAGCAACAAAGGCCCCGATAAATAAAATGGCAATCATGCCGTAAGGTGCTTTTTTCTCAACAGAATAGTTTATCTGCGACAATTGAATCAGTCCTACTTTCTATATCATTTCTATGTTTTACATCACATTCACTTCTATATGAAGTCTTTCCAATCTCTTATCTCACACCATAACAATAAATGGTATTCGTGTTATAAACCACTTTGGTCCAACGCAAGTTAGTTTCTTCCTCCGATCTGTTGTGTTGCTCCTGCTGAAAATTCGAATTCGTTGTAACCACTCCTTAAAAAAATAAACATAAGAGTTGACGAAAGGATAGAATGTATTATATAATTAGAATAGGGAAAGTACGCAAATTATAATTATATAATGTCTATCCATATAAATTTAACACAAATCATTATGTATTTCAATGTGTTGTACATAATTTTTTTATTGTCAATTCTTGAATGAATCTATACATATACACAAAAAAGTCGATTCCTTAACGTACAGGAATTCGACTTTTTTAGTCTTGGAAGCTAGATTATTATCCTTTTTATCCCCCTACTCATTACCGTTATATCCAGGCGTTTCTCTCTGGTATTACTAGTAATTAAAGTGAACAAAAGTACTTTAAACAGACATCCATGAAAACACTTTATTATATTTGTTTGACTTAATTCTAAGTATCGCTAGTTTCTTTGTTGTTGAATCTATAGCTGCACACATTTAAATGGCTCATCAAGTAATTGAACCTGATAGTTGTCTTCCCCCAGATGAACTCCTCTAAATTTAAATTTATCTGTCTAAGAATTTAGACCTTTAGCGAGCCACGGAAGCCCCTTGCAGCATAGTAGGAATCTGCACCATTGTGGTACACAAAGACAGTATCGTAGCGATAATCACAAAAGATGGCCCCGCCGAGTTTTCTAATATTCGCAGGTGTTTGCACCCAGCTCGACGTTTTCATATCAAAATTTTCAAGTTTCTGCAGCTCACGGTATTGTTCTTCTGTTAAAAGTTCAATACCCATGGTAGTTGCCATATCAATAGCGTTATTTTCTGGTTTGTGTTTTTTCCTTGATTCCAGTGCTTCACGATCGTAACAAACACTTCTGCGACCTATAGGGCTTTCTGCTGAACAATCATAAAAAATATATTCGCCCGTCTTTTTATCATGGCCAACAACATCCGGTTCTCCACCAGTTCCCTCCATTTCATTGAGTGACCACAGTTTTTCATCATTGGCTTCGAGCTTAGCTTGAACTTCAGCCCATTCAAGACCTTCATGACGTTTCATGTTTTTTTCAAAACGTGCTTTCAAAGTACTGAGTAGTTCCTCACGTTGTTCTAGTGACAACTCCTTATTTCTCATTGTCATATTAGTAGCCCCCTTATTATTTTTAGTAAAAATCTTATGATAGGGTGTTTAAGTATCCTGCAATCTTTTCCTTTAAGTCATCACAAGTATGAATAATTGTATCGTTTTTGTTTTGGAAAATCGATATGGTGCTACCATAATACCAGCATTTTTTAACTGTCCAACCAGTAGACATAATTTTCTTGCCCATCCTTCAGCCATTTGACTACGGCAAGAGTTCCCTGTATATATGAAATATAGACAAGGAGTAGTCAGTGGAATTATTTGAACTACTTACTGGCGGAAAATTTTCAGACTTAAAATAATTCTTCAAAAAAGACCTGGGAGTAAAATAAGAGTGACCTAAATTGAAATAGGTTACTCTATTTTAGTTTACATTTACATCAAAAACAAAAGTTTCTCTTCCCTTATTCCAAATTGTTTTAAGTTCATAAATATAATATCCCTCTTCCGAAGGCATGGTAATTTTATTATCTTTCATTTCAACAATTTCACTTGTACCATCTTCATTCAGTCTAATAACTGTTATGGAAGAAGGGTTTTTCTCAATCTCAAATTTTAATGTATCTTCTTTTTCAACTTCTAAAGTTTCAAATTGATCTGCTAGTTCATTTGTATCGAGAGAACTTATTGTTTTAATTTCAACGTCGTCTTCGTCCCATTGGTAATCCTTTGCCATCATCATATAATAGTTATTATCTATAACAACTTTGCCTTGTGGTTGAGCAACAACTTTATTGCATCCAGCTAAAATAATAGCAAGTAATATAGATAAAATGATTTTCTTCATTTCAACATTCCCCCTTTTTAGAGTATCCTTATCTCCGACCTTACTTGTCTGATAATATGAATTCATTTTTATATTCTACTTCTCATGTTTGGACTCCTTTCCCCTATTTAATTAAGCATTTCTACAAGGAATTTTCTTAATGAATATGACATGTCAATTGTAGTATAAGAAAAAGGATTTGATAATTAATTATTGGATATTTATGCTAATTCCACTATGGATTAATTGATAAAAAACGTTAAACAATAGATCCTACCAGCATTTTGACATAAAACCCACGTTAAGCCATTTGATGGATGTAAAAACCCTAATTTTTCTACGCTAAGCAGAAGAATTAGGGTTTCATATTTTTTCGTAATTTCCAAATAACGTCATGTTTAACTAACACATTCTATAGTCTAAGTACATATTTTCACAATATCATCAAAGTAAAGGTTGCTACAAAATGACTAAACATTTTGTTTCTCATATTCAAAGGGTTCTTCACACGAGTAAATTTCATGGAAAAAACCTTTATACGGAATATCGTCCTCCAAGCATTTTATGAGATACGACAACTCCTCGTCACACTCCAGTTCTTCACCATTGTTCCGTAACACCTCAAATGCATCTACAATACCTTCCATAAGGGTTACTTGGATAAATAATGGCAACTTATCCAACATCGAATTTTCGATTCCCGTCTCGGATTTATATCCTTCGAGAACTGTTTCAAAATAATTATCCATGAACGTTTTCCGTTTACCAGCGTCTGGTTCAAATTGTATCCAGCCAACTCCTTGCGTCCAGAGACCTGCTAGATCAAACATATACCAACAGTAACATGAATTATCGAAATCATATACGGTAATTTGGATTCCTGTCCAATTCTTTTAGGTTTTTAAGGAGGTCTAACATCTTTTTCTTCAGAAGTGGTAATGAACCTGGTATCAGTTTCTCGATATATTCAGCAGTGTATTTGTCAAAAAAACTATACCGACTATGGACAGGAGTGTATCCTTTTGATAATTGGTGCAGTTTCCCCAAGACTTTACCGCAATTATAATAGTATTCGGTAATTGGGATTCCTTCCCGATACCTATAATTATTTTCCACAAGCATTTTTCCTTTAGCCTTTTGAAACATGCAGATAAAAAAAGTATGATTATTATGAGTTATCTCTTCCAGCAAATTCCCCTTCCGAGAGTTGACTACATCCGAAACGCTTCCACCATGTTCGAATAAATACCTGATATACTCGACTTCACCCTGGAAATCTCCCCGGCTTCTATCATTTAAGAAGGAGATTCTGAGTATTGTTGCGTCGGTACCCTCTTTCTCACAGGTATAAACGACATTGCGCCCTCCAATATGTGACCTAACCGGCTTGATTTCATAACCTTCCAACCCGTACAACTCTGATACTAATGCAAGTAAGTATGCATCACCGATTTTAACTACCTCATTATAAACCATGAATCTCCTCCTAATTTTATAAACTAGTTAAAAGTATTCTATATAATTCAAGCCTTTTTGCTATTAAAATCAAATCTTAGCAAATGGTTGCTTAATGAACTATGCTGAATCTTCAGTTTAAGTGGAATTTTTGCAATTTTGAATTAATTTTAGCATTAATATACATTTTTGTATAGTTTAACCGAATTTTTTACAGCTATTTTGAAGTGAAAATATGACCTAGTTATTCACTTCTGATAACTTTCTATATAACGAAGCTCTAGACACATTCGTAATTTCACAAATTTGATTTACAGTCATGTTCCCTTCTTTATACAGCTTTACTGCATAATTCATTCCTGCGTAATTCTTATGATATTTCTTCAGAAGACCTTTAAACTTACCTCCCTTCTGAGCCAATTTAATCCCTTCAGGTTGTCGCATACGAATAAGATCTCTTTCTAATTGAGGAATACTTTGAAGATTTATCGAAACAAAATTGCTCTTTATCGAAACTATTTGAGCTTTTATCGAAACAAAATCTCATTTTATCGAAACTATTTGGGCTTTTATCGAAAAACAAGCTCTTTAAACATTTATCTCAATAAGAATATATCTGCCACATTAAATAAGAGCATGTTTCGATTTTTTCAAAACATGCTCTACTTATAATTCATAGGCGAAACAAGAAAACCGTCTGTAAGGTTTTCCTTCCTACCATCTAATCTAGTTCCAAAGGTAAAAAAGCATATTCTCCGTCTCTAATAATCTCTTTTTTACGAACTGAAATAGGATGCTTAAAAATTGGCCCATCTAGTACTGTAGTATGGAACTCTCCACCTTCTCCGCAAGGGTCAATACCACGATCTTCAAGTTCCTTTACGTATTCATGAGTCAACGTTCTCCCTAAATCGTCCTCTCTCATTCCTAGAGATAAATTAACAGTTACAATGATTGTTACAAATCCTAGGTTAATGAACTCATCGACAGCTTCACAATGATCCATTTCCCATAAAGGCATGCCTAGTTTTAATCCAGCATTCTTCGTAACCTTATCATGCCAGCAGCCATGTTCAGGCATATCTAAGTCACCTGTTACTAAAACTTCTGCACCTTGATTTTTAGCTTTTTCTAAAAGGCGCATAAATTCTTTTTCATAATCGGTCCAACTTGAAGCGGCCGTATAAACAGGCAATCCAATAGATTTAGCTTGGGCACGTATGAGTTCGGGAGGCATTCCATGAGACCTTGAACGTTGCCCTTCTTCTTCCAGCATGACGATTAGTCCAATTGCTTCTCCATCCTTCGCTGCTTTATAAAGAGCTAAGACACTATCCTTTCCTCCGCTAAAAGAAGCTATAAATTTATGCCCTTGAGCACCATTTTTCCAATTCATTAATTCTGCCATTCCTATCTTTCCCCTTTTATTCTAATAACTTTTTACATGCTCTTACTCAGAATAACATAAAAACACATTTGCAAATTAATTTTGCAAATGTGTTTCTGAGGTAGCTTTCTTTAATTAATTATTTTGTTCAAGGCATTGGTAAATTGCCATCATATCTCTTTTATTCAACTCGCGAATACGATTGAAAATTGGAATATCTGCAACAGCTTCCGTTCGTAAGCTTTCATCCACAACATCTCTTACTTTACCAGTTAGCCACGTTTGCACGTCTACACCATCGACAATTTCCTTACGCCCTTCATCATTGATACCACTTTCATAGCAACTAACACATGGTACCGATAATTTAAACACACCATCGTGAAGATTATCTTCTGAAATGACTTTCTTTCCATTACAGAATGGACATTTATGACTTGCTTTAATTTTATTAATTTGAGTGACAAGTTTTTTATAGCCAAATGCTTCGTACACGTACGTTAGTTTTTTGTATTTTCCGTTGGTGAAATATTTATCAATAATGGTTTCTCTCGTTTCGTCAATATTGGCAAAATCACAGATTGTAATTAGATTTTGGCTGCTTATCGCTTCGATATTATTTTTAATTTTGTCCCAAAATGGTAAAACATTTTGTAGTACTATTTCATAACCAACAAAGCTTGCTAGTTCTAATTCAAGCATTTTTAACGATACTTTTGTTTCCCTTGGAAGTAAGGAGACATCTTCTGTAAGAGTCATATCGCCACCAACTATTGCTTTTAGTTTTTCAAGCTCTGGTAAGTTCCCTACTGTTTTTATAACTTGGTCGATCGGTTGATGAATAATCTCACGAATATCAGTGTCTCCGAATGTTAGTTTTTTCTTATGGTTTAGGACTGCTCCTTGACAGATTGGACAGGGAACCATTTCTTTTGAAGCTTTCATTTGCTCTTTAATAATTGATTTCGAAATAACCATATAACGTCCAAGGATAAAATTAAAACCTTCCCATTTTTTCGAAGACTTCGTTGCTTTATCATAAAACGACTTTTCCCAATAACCATATAGGAATGTATGTCTTTCTTCTTCTGTCATGTCATTGTAGCTCTTACTAATATCTTGACCCAGCTCATTTTTAATCTCATCAAACAGGAACTGCAATTTCGGATATTGATAATATTTTAATACTTCCATCACGTCTGGATGTAATAAACCATCCCAGAATGGCACTGTTTTGTCTTGAATGACTAAATCAAAATCAAATTTTTCAATTTGCAGGCGGCCAGAGCAGCTTGGGCAATGATTTTCCTGACTAAAGAAATCGAAGCTTCTTGTATCTTTATTCGTCGGATGTGCCGCCACAATATGGTTAATCAGGCCGCCAATTTCATACAGAAAGCTATATTGACTATACAAATGTCTTTCAAGATCAATGGCAACAACAGGTGCAATTGTTGCGGATTCGTATTCCCCATAAATTAAACGGGCCATTGAGGATAAGCTTTTTAAAATACCGCCCTTATAGACGTTTTCTGCTTTTTTAAAATAGCTAATATGATTTTCTTCTAAGTAATGAATACCCTTTTTTGAATCTAGTGTTGAAGATATATGCAATGAAGCACCACTATTGGTATTGTTATGTTGACTAAAATAATCATCATGACTGACAACATCAAGATGACGAACAGGTTCCTGCTGTCTTTTACCAAAATCAACGATAAAATCAGAGCTTTCTAACATATAGGCATTATGTTCAATCATCATAATAGAGATAGATTCATCTTTCAGAATGTCCCTAACACTATCAATAAATTGATTTAAAATATTTTGGGATAAACCTTTTGAAGGCTCATCAAAAATAAACAGCGTATGGGGGTTTCTTGAATTTGAAAACAGCTCAGAAACTAAATGAACACATTGAAATTCACCTGTTGATAAGGATTGTGTTTTTCTTTCTAACGTCAAATAACCAAGTCCCAGCTTGATCAGTAAACTTAAACGTTTATGAGCGATGTCTTCATTCGGAAGCTCCTCAATAATGTCCTCAATTGAACGTTGAAAAATATCGTCAATTTCGTCACTGTATTTGGTAAGTTTCTTTTTGATATCAAGAAACGTCGCAACAGTTGATCGGCTAGTAATCGATTGGTTTCGGTCTTGCCCGACCATGACTAGTTTATCTTTTGGATATCGTTTTAGGAAGTCCTTAGAGATACACTCATTGACAAGGGTCGATTTGCCACACCCAGACTCCCCTGAAAAGGTGACAAGTCTATTTTTAGGAATTTGAATTTCTGCCATTTCAATATTACGACAGTAAAGATCATGAAATTGATAATAGTCTGTTGGCATTACCTGATTTCGTTCCGAATAAAGAGGTTTTGGACGTGGTGATTCTTCGACAATTTTTCCGCCGTATTTCCCACTACCAGGTCCAAAGAACAATTGCTCATCCGCTGTATTTAACACCGTGTCAGAATGATCAATAAGCCAAATTTGATTTTTATAGCCTAATTGTTTGATTTGTTCTAAAATTTTCAACAGAGTTTGGCGATCAAGTCCGACAGAAATTTCATCAATAATAATCACGGTATTTTCACTGGCCGCCATAAATTCTGCCAAGTAAAGTCGTGTTAGTTCCCCGCCAGACAAGGTACCCATGATGCGGTTTAATGTTAAGTAACCAATATTCATATTGATAATATTTTGAAGAATATGTTGTCTTTCCTCGCTAATATTTAATTCCTCTGACAGGGAATAAATCGTTTCAATGCTTAAATTGTTAAGATCAGAAATACTATGTGGTTGATTCCATAATTCTAGTTTATATTGCTCCACTTCCGGATTATAACGCTTGCCCTCACACTTTTTACACTCAACATTTTTAGTAGTGCCTCGCCCTTTACAAGCAGGACACCAGCCTAATGCATTATTAAAGGAAAAAACTTCTGGCGAAAGATCAAACTTTTCTGCAAGATTTTCGCGAATCTCTTTAAAAACGCCTGTATGAGTACCAATCGTTGAACGTGGATTGGAAGAAATGGATGATTTTCCGAGAAAAAGTACTAAAGGCATGTTCTCCATTTTGATAGCACTGAAATTCGTTTCCATAATATCGGGGAATAAATACTGATATTCAGCCTTTGGCAATAAAGAAACGAGACGCTTCTTGGATTCTTCACCAATCGTTTGGCAAAATGTGGTTTTACCAGATCCGGACAATCCAGCAATTCCTAACGATTGATCTTCCAGCAAGACAACATCTAAACGATTTATATTGTTAGCAATTAATTGATTTATTTTCATCGTATAATCTCTCCATTCAATCTAGTACTGTCATGTTAGCGTAACTTCAAATGCATTTGCTTTGTTTACGAATCGACAAAAATGACGCTTTTCGTGTTCCGAAAAGCGTCCAATTGTTCATTTATAAAATAATTACAGTGCTGCTAACACTTTTTCAAGCTGAGTCCCCATGTTCGTCCAAGCATATTTAGCTCCCTCGATTGCTCCTTGGCGGGCTTTCGTTGCTTCACTGAATCCAGTTTGATCTAGGTGTAGATTAGTAGTTCCATCTGCGCCTTGTGTCAATGTCCATGTAACAGTAGTGGTTTCTCCGGCACTTGCCCAAGTGTAAGATAATGTATGAGGTTCTTCCACTTTAAGCACCTCGCAATTGACAATTCCATCCCACCATTCATTTGGCTCTGCTCGGAATTGAAATTTATGCCCTACGACTGGTTTAAAGTCATTTTTCCATATCCATTTTTCAAGTGTGTCTGAATCCGTTAATGCCTCCCAAACCTGCTCGATTGAACTTGTGAATTGATAATCTAAAGATACATCTGCTTTCATTTTTTTTCCTCCAATAATAGATTTAATTTAGCCATTCTTTCTTTCCAAAATCCTTCGTAATGCGATACCCAATCTTGAATTTCTTTCAACGGTGTGGCATTTAAGCGATACCTCGTTTCCCTACCAACCCTTCGAGCCATTACGAGATCAGCATCTTTAAGGATAGCCAGATGCTTAGAAACTGCTGTACGACCCATTTGAAATTGAGCCGTTAATTCGTGAAGAGGTAATTCTTCTACATCCGACAACAAACGTATTAATTGACGTCTTGTTGGGTCAGCAATCGCTGCATAAACATCACGCTCTTGATATTTCTCGCTCAAAATCCCCTCTCCCTTTTAAATTGGACACTAAATGGTGTCTTAATTATATGACACCATTTAGTGTCCAGTCAATTTTTATTTTGTGATAATGGCATTCGTTTTATACTTTTGTTCATGTAGTTTATGATTGATTCGCCATCTCCTTCATTTCCATGCATCATCTTAGGTTGATAAACTCAAGAGAAATCTTACTTCTTTTTCTCAGGACCTCAAAACTTCTTTCAAGAAATATAAATCGAAGTCTTTTCTATTTCTTAGGTACAATGCCATTCATGATAATTGGTTTAATTCGTTCTAACCAAACATCTGCCGATATCTGCTCTTCTTTAATTAAAATGGTGTAAAAATAGGATCCACCTATAATATCGATGAGATGGTCAATAGGTTACTTACCACTGAAAAGAATTTAAACACCAGATGATATTGCAGAGGCTATTTTATTTCAATTGACTCAAAAATCAGCGACCGGCCAAGTTTTTACAATTGATAATGGTCAAACACTATGAATTGATAAACACCCTCTTATTTGATTTCTAAGAGGGTGTTTGGATATTAGTATGCTTTTACCAAATTGTATGTTTTGCTCCATTTCCACAGCCAATACAAGTAGTTGGTGGATTATACAGAATGCTGCTGGAAGTATATTTTGGCTTTTCTTTGGCTGTTTCATCGTTTCCTCATTATTATTCTAGTCATAATCAGAGCACTCACACCAGCTAGAATGAAGAAGATGCATACAGGTAATTGAATGTTATCTTGAAGATATAAGGCAATAAACCAACTTCGTACCTTTACATCTAAAAGCTTGAGAATAATGGGCACAATCCCCTGTGGCAACGTGAAGATAATCCCCATCGTAACGAGTAGTCCTACCAAAACGGTCTTTCCTGCAGATAGTTTAGTGGATGACTCCTCTGTTTGAGCTACTTTGATATCAGTGGATTGAACGATTCCGCCACACTGCATGAAAGAAAGGATATCTGGACCATGAGTTTCCAAACGACGGTATGCCAAGCGTCCGAAATACCAAGCAATGAGTAGGCCGGTACACACTCCCGTAGGTACACCGGTCCATTTCAGCCAGTTTTGATGTAGCAACGTTCCTAAGGTCACTATGATTAATGTAGGAATCGAAGCAAAAAGCAGCAATACCAACAATAATAAATTGGTTAACAATAATTCTCCTGCGTTCATGTCATCACCAGAGACAATGGTTCCGCGTCCGCGTCGATGTGGGTCTGTCACAGGTATGATTTTGTAAACTGAGAGGAACAAGATTAGTCCCGCCCCTCCACCAAGTAGTGATGGAAGCAAAGCAAAAACCCATACCCATGCCCAGTCCAACTTGCTGAAATAAAGGAAAAAGAGAGATATTACAATCGAAGCTGGTGCTACAATTAATAACCATGCAATCTGTCGGCCTCGTACATCGATTCGTTCTGAACCCGGTGTCGTAATAGTCATCCACAGTGCACCGCCATCAAACCCATAAAGATTGTTCGAGAATATGCAAGTAAACATTACGAAGACTACGCCGGTCCAGGGCATTAATAAAGTAACGCCGCCCAACGATGCGAATAATCCATAGAATAACCCCGTCCATAGCCCCATTCGCAACAATCGACCTCGTTGTGGATCCCGCATCCAAGTATTCAGTTCCTTCAGAACAACTACCCCGATTTTGGAGATTTTTGGAGTTAGAATGTTGGCCCAAGTAAGAAACATTGATTTATTTCTGCCATCTTGATTTATACGAGCCTCATTCTTTGTGCTCGCTGATAGCATTCTTGCCCATACAATGAATAGCAAACCACACAATAAAGCCAAACCGCAGAGTATACCTACAGCTGAAAAGTAATTGGATTGATTTACAGCTTCAATCGCAACCAACGCCCAGCCAGTTGGCAATATTCGTGCCACCAAGGAAATTGTTGGTGATGGTCTCTCTACTAATAGGTTAATTTTCGGAAGTAAATACCAACCTACATTAAGAAAAGCTATAACGGCTCCAATGATTAAAGCCCCGAATTCTAACCCTAATCGAGATTTCGATGCCTCTCCAATCACCCCCATCACCACTTTGGACATCAGCATGATAATTGCCAGTTGCAACAACATTGCAGGTACAGCAACGATAACAGCCCAAAAGCCAAGTCTTGCTGCATAAATAATGAGAGCGAAACTGGCGACTAAGCTAACGATTGGTCCGATGCCGATGAAAGAGGCACCGAGTAACCCTATAGCCAATTTTCGTTGGGCAATAGGTAGCAAGGTGAAGTATTCCGTTTTTAATGTCCCTTCTCCGCCAACTAACATAGGTCCTATGATCCAACCAATCATCCAAAGGCCAAAAGCGATACAGAGAAGATCTGCTGATGTATCATTATTAAATAGCATCGCAAGTAAAATCGTACAAACTGCCAGCAATAGACCGATGACCCCGCCTATTATCATGAGAATTGCTCTTCCTCCGCTCATCGAGTGATGAAGCAAAGAAAGCTTCATTCGAACCATTACATTAACCATGATAGTGTCTTTCCTTCTTCAGGACGCTTCCCAACTAAGTGAACGAAAGCCTCTTCTAGACTTTTACCATTACGCACCAGATCCAATGGCCCTGAAGCAGCCACTCTCCCCTTCGCAATAACAGCAACATGATCACACAACTGCTCGACCAACGCCATGACATGGCTCGATAAGATGACAGAACCACCACTGGCAACAAATTGCTGCAAGATGGTTTTAATTGTTAATGCAGAAATAGGATCAACCGCCTCGAACGGTTCGTCAAGCACAAGAAGCTTTGGGGAATGTAGAAGGGCCGTGGCAAGACCAATCTTCTTTCTCATTCCAGTGGAATAGTTGATAACAAGCGTACGCTCATCGTCACAGAAATCCAAGATCGCAAGTAATTCTTCTGTACGCTCGGCAACCGTCTTCGCATCAAGTCCACGCAGTAATCCCATATAAATCAAAAGTTCACGCCCAGTTAATCTTTCTGGCAATGACATGCCATCCGGCAGAACCCCGACTAATGTCTTAGCATGTAAAGGATTTGACCAAACATCCGCACCAAATATTCTCGACGCTCCACGGTCTGGGCGTAGCAGACCTACAGCCATAGATAATAGAGTCGTTTTTCCTGCACCGTTCGGACCTACCAAACCGAAAAATGAACCGCAAGGCACAGTCAGGTTGACACTGTTAACTGCGGTTTGTTTCCCAAATTGTTTGCACAGCCCGTGTAGCTGAAGGGCTGAATCCCATTCTGTCATCCCATTTTCCTCCTTAAGATGGCTTTTGATGATGCTCACAACGTTACGTTCTTATCGGTAGCCAATTTAAACAAAGTGATCAATTCTTTTGCATAAGCATCAAGATCAAGCTCGGGATTCATTCTAATTTGCGGAGGCACTCCATCAATCGCCTGCCTAATTGTTACCGCCATAACTCTGGGAGAAAATGCTCGGAATTCTCCGTTCATTTGCCCAAATTGGAAAATCTTCTCTAAGTCGTGAATGGCTGCCTCTTGAAGACTATAAACAAATGACTCCTTTCCTTCTTTAGGCCGGATGCCAGACCAAATTTCTAATAGAGCGAGCATATACGTTTTATGTGCAGACATAAAGGCAATGTTGCTTTCGATATATACGCTTAACATATCCCTTGCACTTGTGGCAGATTGTACAAGCGGGCGCATATAAGATTCACCAGAAGTGTACACCTTTTCAATGACCTGCCGGATTAACGCTTCTTTACTTTTGAAATGGTAGGATATCACGCCCGTACTAATCCCTGCACGTTTGGCAATTTGGGCTAAGGATGCTTGTGCAAATCCCACACTGGCGATCGTCTCGATTGCGCACTCTACAATTTGCGTTTGTCTGGCAGCTTCAATAAAACTAAGTTTTTTTTGATTGTTTGTATTATTATTTATATTCATATTTTAAAATTAGCATGAGCGTTCAAAAAATTCAAATGTTATTTTGGTCTTTTTTGGAATTTTTAGAAATGATGAATCTAGGTTAAGGTTAAATTGCGTTTTTTAGGATTAATAATCGATATAAATACGAAAATGTATTTAAAGGGTCCTTGCTGATATTGAAGAACCAAAACCTATAGATGTCGAGTCCGACCTTATCATGGGAGCTACTATTATTTTTTTATAAAAACAGAAAAAGCCCGCTTCTCTAAATTAAAGAAGCAAGCTTAATGCTGTATTACTTTTTCAATTATTAGTAGTAAACCAAACTGTATGCTTAGCTTCATTGCCCCAGCAAATACAAGTAGTTTTCGTAGTTGGTGGGTGAAACGGAATGTTACGAGAAGTATATTTTTTCTCTTTTTTCACTTTTTCATTGTTTCCAAATTATTTTTCTCGTTATAATCAAGGAATTCACTACATTTCTATTGTAGGATTCATCGCACTTTTTTATAGATGGTACAACTTTAATGCAAATCTACATCATTTCGTTTTTTAATATTCTCTGTTTTTTGATTTCTTCTTTTCAAATTAAGATTTAGCTTTCATGAGAAATACTACATACCTCAAAATTCTCGTCAAAGTATACAACCAAAAGCTCGTCGCTATAATTTTCATCCAGAGAAAAATCAAAAACACAATCGAGCTGATGCAGTTGATTCGCACTAATCCGAATACATCTCGGTTCCAACACATCAATTAATGCTTCGTTTGTTATTTCCTCAACAGCTACCATACTGAGAGTCTCTAACAAATATTTTTGATAATCTTCATCTTCATCAATTACTTCCGTCACATATTGAATAAAATAAGCAATTACTGAATCAGTATGACAATTAGCAAAAAGTGTAGACTTTGCTTTTTGATACATTTCAGGAATATGCTCAAGAAATTTCTGTACAATTGCTTGATTGTCATCATTTAAAATGCCATCAAAAATATCAAGGCTTGTCTCAATCTCTTTACCCGCCAGTGTAATTGTAAAATTTTCAAAAAGCCCTTTATCAACAGGCACGTCTAATTCTCCAAATAATGAAGTGTGAAATTGATAATTTTTCAACGGAATCATCTTCTCCCCCTATAAAATAGAAAAATTTACAGCTATCCATTGCGAACCGCTCTCATCTCTTTACTCCAAATGCGGGTCAATCTTGCTATAATCCATCTAATTTATTGTAGACTTCAATTTAAAACGCAAGTAAATCATTATACATTGTCTGCTGCGTTGACGTTAATTGTCCATCAGAGTACATGATAGCAAAACGCTTCAATGCTAAAAGTGCATTCTTCTTCAAGGCTGAGTCTAGTTTCCCAGTAATTTTAATTTGACCAAAGGCTGTTGCATAAGTTATCATGTCACTTTGCATCATATCCATTTCATGCTCTTTTGCGATATCACGCACAGCTTTTTCATCCAATGTGTCAACTGATATATAATGCATTCCCCATATATTCTCTATTAAATGTTTCGGGAAAGTAGCAAAGTCAATGATGCGCTTCTTTCTTATGACTTCTTCCATTTCATAAAGTGTATCAGACCCTTCATCACTACCAAAAGGTGCTTCTTCATCACCACAATCATAATAAAATTCTTCTGTGAAATGAGCGACAAAACGTGGGTGTGACGTTTTTGGATGTGGGCCATATTCCCCTATATCAAAGTAAAGACAATTATCAAAATCAAATGTAGGATTTTCTTGATACCCTTTCTTCATTTTACTGACAATTAACTTTTGGGCTTCTTTTTCACAAATTTTTTGTGACTCAAATTCTTTCATTTCATACTTCCCAATCGTTCCATTTTTCCCGTAATGCACACATATTGTCATCCCCAAATAATCAATTGTCCAAAATTTATTTGATTTTTCGTCTTGATATGTAAAAGCTTTTTTCATCTAACTGTACATCCTTTCCAGTGTTGTCTTTATATAGAACTTTCGTAATACTATTACACACTCTTTTGTGGAAGAAAGGCTGTTTTTAATCCATGCACCAAAATGCTTCTTACTATCGCATAATCATTAAAATCACACACTATATCAATTGATACTTTGAGAAATATTCCTTGTATTGATGAAATCACGCAATTTGCAGATACCATAGTCAAAGGCATTAAGTGATAAAGAAAGAGTCTTCTCGTATTTCTGGTTGTCAATTAACCCATTATTCCCAAGTATAAATGTTATTTTATGAATAGAAGAAGCATCGACCAAAATCACACACCCCTTTGTTGAAAATTTGGATCAACGCCACTGTTGAGACTGTATTGAGACAAAAATAGAGTTCATTTCTTCTTGGCATTTCAATTTTCAATATATTCATTACTACTTAAGTAGCGCCGACCAAATTTGTATATTTACACTACAAGAAGGAGAGTTTACCTCACCAGCTAAATACGGCAAATCATGTACAAGTTCGTGTTCTCCAATCAATACTGCTTGTTCCGCTAACAATATTTGCTCCATATCTGAAAATTTTGAGGCAGGTACAACTTTGCGAGCCTCTTGTTCCTTGACGAAAACAGGGTCTTGTACAAATGCCTGTGTAGCTCCCTCCCACAAAAATACATCTTCCTTGCAATGTGGACATATAGCAATATACTCATCCCCTGTCACAAACGTCAATAGCATATCCGCCAGTCTATACGCTCCTCGATAAGTCGCATCTGCGGCGAGAACATAACGCTTTTCCACATTATCATCCAAAGTAGTTGCGTAGGTATGCACATCTTTTCCTAATAACGCCATCTCACGTATTGCCTCAATATAGCTATTGTAAATATTTGCTCCGATATGTTCATCAAGTATCTTTAAAGCTGTCGGAAAGCTACTATCACCGCGACTCGCCTCAATAATACCGCAGATAATAAACAAATGATGTTGCACTTCGGGATAATTCGTTGAACAAGCTATCTGCATCAAATAAGGAACAGCTGCATATGTCACTGTATAAATAGTATTTTGATGAAACAAATAGCTTTCAAAAAGCGCATCAACTGTTTCTTGGTCGTATGCTTGCTTCAATCGCTGTAACAACGCTGGTACATTCTCTGCAGAGCCATATGGTCCTGTAAGATTTCCCCATACGTTACTCGTCAATTCAAGCAAAACGAACACCTCCCTCTAATTACCACTCACGCCAATCATCTGTTAACTCATAACGTCCAAGATTCTGACTTTTAGTAAGGTCATCAATATCAATTCCACGTTGAATCAGCACTTGGTCAAAATAATCACAAAGCTCCTCTCGTTCGCCAGTTTCAATCAATCCGCCTCCACCTACCTCATTAATCTCATTTAGGGCAAGTACCGCTGTTTCAATAGATTTCATAATGGCAGGATAGCTATCTGGCTGATTTGGCAGTTTCGCAATGGATGCTGCATACTGCTCTAGCACCATTTCCGTCTGATGAATAAAACTATCTGGAAACAATTCCGCGTAAATACAGTCATCTTTCTCAATCAATCCAGCAGTAAATTCTTCCTCTTCTTCTCTTTTCGCATTGCGCCAGCGTGACGTTGGTCGAATATCTTGCATAGGCCATTCCCCTTTATCTTGAATTTCTAATTAGTAAAAAACCCCTCTTTAAAAGCCTTAATGTAGAGTATGGGTAGCATCGTAACAGTTATTTAAACATAACTCACTACCATTCACGTTCTCTTAATGCGTCTTCAATATCAATCTTCACGTTGTATACATCCAATATATCCATAACAGTTAATGCAATACTATCTCGTGCAACCGTTTCAATTTCACTGTCATGTTCTAAAAACTCGTCTTCTAAATCATTAATCGCACGTGTAATTTCATCAAATTTTACTTGTATATCTTCTAATGAATGGGGACCTTGCTCTAAATAGCGGACAATTTGCTCCAATAATTCTTTAATTTTATCAACTAAAAATGTAGGATAATAACTATCTTGATACATTCCCTTTAAAAAAATGATTTCTTTCATCTTATATTCCTCCAATAAATCTATTATTCTTCTATATCCAAATAAAATCGGTTACTTTTCCCCTTTATTAATCCAATATTGCCCTAGAAAATAACTCATATATCAGTTCATCATTTTCACAGGCTTGTTTAAATCCAACAGCGAATCGCAACAATGCGTCTTTTTTGTCGGCATAAGCACAGAAAATATCTGCTTCTGGGTCGAAACGCACAATGCCTTCTAGCTCTGGCAACTTCTCTTGCAAATACATTTCCGCAAGCGAGCACCAGTCGTAGCCATTACCTTGAAATCCTTCATCTGCGCGTGTTTCAAACAACTCCTGTTTATAAATGCCTACTTCTAATAGGAGCGAAATATTTCCACTATCATGTTCTAGCCATCTAAAAGGTTTTAGTTCTTCATTCATCATTTGAGCATGTAGATTAGCTACCTTATCCGTTGTAAAACTTAATAGCCCCTCTTGACTTACAATTTCCCCCTGCTCTATGCGTTCATTTAACCAACTTGAAACAAAGTCTGGGGCATATCCTCCTGTACTGAAACCTTGTGCAAGTGCAATGATATTCTTGTAATCCGCTAAATATTGAGCTTGCGTCACCTTCGAATTAGCACCAGTGTACAACCAAAACTGGATATCATACATCAGCATGGATATCTCGTCTGCATGTAAAGCAAAATAGCCTTTGTCCTCTACAATCTGCGTACAAATACCTCGAATAACTGCTTCTATCCGATTTCTCTCTCCAGCTTTCTCACATAACGACTGTAACAAAGGAGAGAATGGTACATGTTTCACCATATCCAAATCGTCAAGTTTATCTTGTTCAGATGTATCGAATACTTCCTCATTCACCAATCCGACAATAAAAGTCGCAAAGTTCTGCGCAAGGAAAGTAATATAGTAATCTGCCTCTTGATCTACATGTACAACAGCAGGTTCGCCATCTGCACCACATGTACGATAATCAAGCATAATGATATCATGACCTGCTGACGGGCAATCGGCTATGACAACGCCAATATTTGGGTAGCCCCATTCTTCCAACATAAAATTGCTTCCCAAACTGCCACACAAGCTATCAGCCTTTTCGCGACCAATGCCCATCATCCCTGTAATCGCCACATGATCTTCTGCCCATGAAGTCGGCATAGCCGTTGGAAAACAAGTGTTTACTGGAATACCGCCGTTCTGTTGTTGCATAAACCAAATATAATCTGCTGGCAATTTATAGCCAAGTTCCTCTTCTATAGAAGCAATCATTTCGGTAGTGGGGGATACTTCTACATAATTTTTATCCGCATAATCGCTTTTTTCCCAAAATTGACTGAAATCACGCTCATGAAAAGGTACAAGCTTGAAATCATCTAGCGCTTTTGCTGACTTTTTCATAATATTCCGACAGGCTACTATATACTCTTCAGTTCTAGTATCAAACTGTAATTCCTTTGCTTTTTCAAATGCAGCCAGTGCTTCTTGCCATTGTTGGCTATAGAAATAAGCATAGCCAACACGCCAATGCCAATCCGCATCTTGTTGCCCCTGTTTTTTTACTGTGCATAACTGGGATAACGCTTCATGATAACGCCCTACATTATTAAGCGCACGACCATAATGACCTACTATTTCGTAATCTCGCTCTGACTTAGACAATTGTTCAATCGCTTCTACAATTTTGTCATGTTGATTTTCCTCATACCATTTTTCTAACATATTCAATAATTTTTTTGGCATAATCCAACTCTCTCTCAATCATCTTGTAATTCAGCTAAACAAGTATCTTGTATTTCTTGTGATGTTTGGCTAACAATAATGCCTTCCTCATGAATCACTATATCAATCAACTCTTTTGCTTCCTTTAAAGAACATCCGGATAAGTCTATCAATTCTTTCATAAAAGGCAGATAATAACGTTTTGCAAATTTTTCTCTATATTTATCAGAATCTATTGTTGTGTTGCCAATCGGATAAAACATACTTTCACTTCCTTAGATATTAAAAAATTATACTATACTTCAAATCAAGAAACAAACATATGTTCTCGTTTGATCTATAAAGCTCTAAAGTGAACCGTTAGCTGTAAGTGAGTTTCATTGTCATAAATAGATGATATTAAGTATTCGTAGTAATCATCTTTGCTATCTTCAACAAGAGTTAGATCTACATTGTATAATCTAACTCTTGTTCCTACCCAAATTTTTTCTTCATCTCAGATGTTAATTAAAGGAATCCATATAGATGTTTCCATCGTGACACCACTAGCCATTAATTACTTTTACTAACACTTGAAATTTAGACCAAACGCAACTATTATAAGTATCCGTTATTTCAAATACATAGGATGTTGATAAAATGAAGCTTATAGTTTCGTCGAATTTGCCTATAAAAACTACCAGTACAGCGGTTGTTGAGTATCCCAGAAGATCCAGCGGTACGATTCACGTATTGAACTTGTGCTAATCTCATACGGACTAGGCTCTGTACTAGTCAAATCAAGTACATGTAGCATTCCATTGTATGTACCGACAAGCAATATTGTCTCGTCAGAGTTTAATGTCATGCCACTGATTGTCCCAGATACGAAGTAACGCCAACGTTCTTTCCCCTCCAAATCAATCATTCGTAAATAACCATATGCGTCACCCATAATGTTGCCCCCTTGCACTGCAACCCCGGCATATACACGCATACTTTCATCTATTGAAAGGGGTTCTTCATTATTGTCCGGTTCAAGATCATGGAGTGAAATACCTAGTGTACATCCATTGTAAAAATGACATGCATTGAACCAAACATGCTCATCATCGGCACTGAACAAGCTGTAATGCGGATAACTCGACATCGGTTCAAACGAGTGTATAACATGATTTTCTATATCTAACAATAAATGATCGCTGTCTTGACTTCCGTAAGCCAGCCATCTGCCGCTTCGAGAAACAGCTCCATGTGGCATCGCTAAACTTGCTGTCAAGTCATCATCTTCCTCTGCCCAATCCCTTATATTTTCCACTGACGGGTGCAACAAGAGGGCACCTGTTTCCTCAATCAAATAGATGCCATCATGCGACACCACCAACAACTTCGTGCCATCAGCGAATGGAATGACATCTGCGCTTCGATAGCTTTCTGGCTGCAAGGTCTCAATACCGGGGTATTTTTCGCGCAATTGGTCGATGATTGTCGCCCATTTGTATGTAGCTAACAGAGCGCCGTTTAACTCTCGATCAGGCTCTCGTACGATACGAACTCCTTGCTCATCCATCAAAGCAATGTCGCGCCCATCCGCAGAACAACTTGCCGCTTGTACATGCCCAATACGGTTTGCTTCCTGTTTATCCATCACATAGACAGTGCGTGAAAAATCTTCATTTTGCGCTGCAACAAGTAATGCACCATCACGTAGAAGCGCAATTGGATAAACAGCTCGCATCAGTTGGCTGTGCGTTTCCTGAAATGGCCAAGAAGCAGCTGGAAACTGTTCACGGAGCGTTTCCAGTTCTTTTGTTCTATTCGCCTGTTTAATAAACTTGTACACTTGCGAAGTTAATTGTCCGCGTGAATCTTCAGACGGTTCCTCTCCCGGTGCCTCCCAGTTGCTTTCTAACCCTCTGCGCACGTAGGCATTAATCTCACTTGCATAACGTAACCCCTCTTCTCGCCATTTCTGGGATAATTGTAAAGTATCATTTATCATTGTAGTAGTCTCCTTGTTAATTAACTGATCTTATCATGTTTTACGGTTTCCTCTATTCTTAAAGCATCCTAACCGAAGTCAGATGCCCCAGTGCTAAGGAGTATAAGCGTTGATCTTCTGAATTATTTCAAATAAAAGATGCCCCTCGGAAATAGTGATTGCCCTCGAACTTTCTTTCAAAGTTCAATCTTGTCAATGTGTATAACAGGTTGTAAAGTTGGTTCAATAATTGAACGATATTTCTCGAATTCTTGTGGGATCTGTAATGTTATAAAACGAGCTCCTCGATTCAAGTTAAGCCCGTTACAGAACAAACGTTCCTGACCAGGTTAGTCTAAACTACAAAAGGAGATGTCTGAAAAACTCTTTTGAGACATCTTCTTTGCGACG
Source organism: Lysinibacillus sp. fls2-241-R2A-57 (assembly GCF_030209535.1). Taxonomy (NCBI): domain Bacteria; kingdom Bacillati; phylum Bacillota; class Bacilli; order Caryophanales; family Bacillaceae; genus Lysinibacillus; species Lysinibacillus sp. fls2-241-R2A-57. The sequence goes on along the minus strand of NZ_JARVRU010000082.1, from coordinate 37,911 downwards.
AGGATAGTGACAATTTGCTGCTGACACTTCTCTTTCGCGCAAAAAGCATCACCTCCTGCGATTACTCGTCGCAGAAAACATCTATTGTAACTACCGCATGAGCAGTGTTTTCCCGTACTGAAAGGACAGTGAAAGGTACAATCGTTCCTGGCGAATATTTTAGATACATGATTGAGGCTCCTTTTCTAACAGATAGAAGATGCCATTTCGCGTCCATCACTCAGTTCAAGTTCACATAGTCGCAATGCAGCAAACGCTACACCCCAACCATTACTGACAAGTACACCTTCATTCTCTAAATCAAGCCACAAACTATGCCTAGATTGCTGGGTTTCACTGTGCGCCAGCGGATTGAAACATCTGCCGCTACGGTTTTTCTCATGAAAAAGGACTCCCTTCAACATTGGGTAAATCGCCACGTTCGTAATTTTCCTTCATTTCAAGAACAAAACTGTTAACTCGGCCCGTCACAAGGTAGCCAACAATCAGCCTTACATCATCGGAGGCATAGGCGGCTAGGTCAGAGTGACTAGTCTGTCCAATGATTGTTTCGTAAATTTGCTTACTGGCGCGATCCTGAAGCATCTCTATCTTCTTTCGATCCGCCACTAACATACTGTCAATGATAGTTGTCAGGTCGCCATGTGCAGCCATCCATTGTGTATCAAACGGATCGGCATCCCGCTGATCCAGGTACTGATCAATGACATCAGGATTGCCATATTTCGGATTGACTTTATATATGGACAACAAATCGATCCAAGCAGTAATCTGATTAATATCTAACAACAGAATCCTCCTCTTTCTTGATTGTTCTCCAACTCGGAGGTGGTGAACAAATCTGATTTTTTATCAAAAGCAACTGCGATTTTAACTATCTTGCAGCTCATTTACTCTCGATTTAAGCAATGTTCTGATTTCGTCAATTTTCATCTGAAACATGACAGCTAATAAAAATGACATATTAGCTAGCATCTCCTCAACATTGCACTTCCTACTTTACAGAGAAGTCCTACCCTTTAAAGAACTAAGGAAAGCTAACAAATTAGTAATCTTCCATCCAACCTACTAATTTTCCTAGCATTTCTTGGATTGGCGCTGAATCTTTTTCAATGCGCTGTGCTAGATCCTCCATACTGCCAAAAATTTGATATAATACATGGCAGCGTTGGTAATCTTCTTTGTTCTCCAGTTGATGTATCAATTCAGCTAGCAATTCCAGTTCGTCAACGTGAATTCCTTTTAACTGCTCGAGCTCCCCCTCATTTGCGCTAAGTAAAATGTCAATCAGTACAGGCATCCGTTCCACTGATAGATCGTGCATGTGAAGAAAAGCTTCTGCATAGTTATTTTGGACAAGCTGGTGCTCTGAATCAACAAGTGACATATAGCTTTGCACAAGGGGGAAATAAGCATCGCTATAAAGCCCTAAACCAAATACAGCATATGTTCCAGGCATAGCGGATAGCTCGCTAGGCTCCACGTCCTCATACCATGCATATTCCTCCATTGCCACTTTTGCATAGTCGGCAATCAATGGGAACAGGTTCGGATACGTAAGGCAATTTGCAAAAAATTGATGCAGCTCAGTTTTCGCAAGGCCTTGAATCGGTAAATAGTTTTCTTCCTGACTCTCTAACTGTAAGCTATAGCCTTTGACAAAGCCCGCTTGTAACAAATCGATGATGTAATGTAACGCTTCACGATAGGCCTCTTCTTCCTCAACAATGATGTGAATTGAAATGAATTTTCGAATATCATTGGCTGCTCCTTGAAAGCGCGCACTTTCCCTTCTATGTTCAAAATGATCACTGCCATTTTGTAAATAATCCTCCGCCTCTTGTGAGCCAAGTTGCTGCGCAAATTCAAGATATTGCTTACGTGTATCAGGTTCTTTAGATCCGATTTGTAAGGCAATATAAACGAAGAACTCTAGCTCCTTCTGCTTAGGTCTTGCCTCTGAGTTTAGTATCCATTTCGTTTCAAATTCTCCTGTCTCCTCAAAATAAACTGATAAAATATACTCCTCTGCCCAAGATTTAAATGCCAATGTATAATCATATATCCACTTGTTTAAGCGTTCTTCATTCCCGCTATACTTCTCCAATAACCGTTGCACTAATGGTTCGATATCAGCTACGCTCTGATGAAAAAAATATGGATTGACTAGGCAATGTGCAAAGAAAAATCCATCTTTCTTAGCAGGACATACAGGTAAATCAGCCATCACTTTTGTTTCAATAAAAGTAGCTAACGTTTGTTTCGCTAATGTAAATTTGTCGTTATTTAGGAGCTCTTTTTGATAGCAAAGCTCACGCCCCTCGTGCTCAAATTCTAATATAAGTTGAAGACGATAATCAAAAAGCTTCGCATGATATTCATCAGATTGGAAAACCGCATCCATTTTGGCACATAAAACGGAAAATAATTCTTCTATTTGGTTGATGTCTGTTATCTCTTGCATGTAATCGCCCGCTGCTACCCTATAAGCATCGTCATGCCAACTAAATGGCTCATATGTATAAATCGAAATCGTTCCATAATGAGGGGTTCCCCATTGTAATTTATTCAATTTTTCTGATGTCCATTTCACCTTTACATAATGATTAACCCCTATATGGAGTTGGCTCCAGTCCTTCATTTTACTAATTCGGTCATTTTCCTGCTGATAAAAGTGCTCTAACTGCCGCCATACATCCGCCAAAAACTGTTCTATATACTGTGACAAATTCATTTCCCCCCATTTGATTGTTTTGATATAGAAGTCCATAATTATTGTTTTATCAGAAGTTGTCTTCGCGTCACAAAAAGGACAATCGTAATTTCTTCATTATCAAACTACAAGTAACTGATTTCTGCACCAAAACCACGACCATCATTGTATTCGCACACATCAATATCCATCAATTCATCACTAGACGGCAAAGTCAATGCCCCTATTGTCATAACATGAGCTCCTTCAATATTTCCTCAAAACGTTCACGATATGGCAATAAAATCCGCATAAATTTCGGGTTGGTGAATTCCTTCAAATGGACAATCAACTAACTAGTGTAGTAGCTCTGGTACATTTTCTCCAGAGCCATGGTCAACTTCCCAATATTTCACCAATGTAACCTAGATTTAATCAAAGTCTGAATACAGAATGTATTGCTGACATTCTAAGCATTGAAATAGATAACCTTGATGCGAGCCATTATTACGTAAAGTAGCGGCTAGCTCTTCTTTGGTATGACCATTAAAATGTTCAAACTCCTCCGTAATGCCCATCTCCACCAGCTCTTGCCAGCCAACATAACCAATAAATGCGCAATAATCCGTGCAATGGGCTACCCATTCATTTCCTTGCCAACTAATATATCCGGGTGTTCGATGCAACACTTCATCTGTATAGTCATCATTCTTCACAAGTTCGGAATTTAATAAATCTTGTTGAAATTGACCATCAAATTTTTGCGCAGCCAGCCCACTATGAATACAGCTTGGACAAAGATATTCCACCTCTTCAATCGCATAAATGCCTTTTGTACAATAAATGTCCACTTCTTGCTTACAGCAGTCGCAAACAACTAATTCACCCGTTTTAAAAATATTCGCTTGTATTGGATTCGGCATATATTTAAATGTTGGTAATGGTATTTTCATCTTCGCTTCCTCCTGAACGACACGTGGCAATAATGGATTTACATTTTGTGGATTGTCAATCCAATATTTAATCGAGCCGTATTTTCTCTGATCTTTTTTATTGCGTAAATCCATGACGGATGTAAAAATTTTGTATGCCTCGTCATACATTTGCAACATGCAGAAAATTTCGACGAGCATGCGCAAATTTACCTCTGTTGGCTCCGCTTTTTGAATTTGCTCCCTTAGCTTATGCATGGCGTTAATTGCTTTGGTATTATTTGCGTCAAAAGTCTTTCTTTGCTCTTGCCATTGCGCAATAAGATTTTCTGTCATTTCTTATCCACCTCTCGACATACGGTTTAATGATTTAGAAAATCTCCCCCTCACCACTCACATCAAAAAAACCGACTCCATGCTTTTTTGCAAGCTCCTTCATCGTATTATATGCTTCCTCCGCTACAGACCAGGCAAAAGCTGTGTAAATCATGGCATAACCAATACTATAATCAGTTAAACGACTCTCTAAATCGTCATCTTCATCCTCATCTAATAATTCCTCATCCACCAAATTCATATTGGGGAATTGTTCCACCATATCCTGATACCATTTTTGTAATGCTGGTGTTGTAACTGTTATTGTTGCGTAGTCATGTGGTTCGGCCCATTTTGTTTGTTCATCATACCATTGCAAAAATGTTTCTTTATTGTTTGGAGCTTGCTCTTTATCAAAGACCATTAAATCATAACTCATTGTTTTCACCCTCTATAAAAAAGAATATACGTTCTGTTTTTATTCTAGCATACTAGCATTTTTTTGAAAACATAGAAAAAACATTGCTAAATCAAGATAAAAACACTGCATTTCCAGCTAGAAATGCAGTGGAAAACGAGTCGTAAACAAAAATAGTATTGAAAGAATATACCTGCAACGTTTGTTCTACTCATGTAGTCAAACATAGAGGGAAAATAGTGGACATCACAGAAGTTGTATCACGAGCCATTCAAGCACAAATAGCACTTATCGATAATATGACCAATGTCATCAAGGAAATTGAAACAATTAGAACAATTTTACAAGACTAAACAACAAAAGTTAGAAAAAATAACAGCCGCCACAGATAATCTGTATATGGATTGTAAATATGGAGATATTACAAAAGCTGAATAATTGCGTATGAAAGCAAAATTTGACAATTTAGTATGCCTGAGCAAACCAAACTGTATGTTTCGCTTCATTGCCACAGCAAATACATGTAGTTTTCGTAGTTGGTGGGTTAAATGGAATGTTACGAGAAGTATATTTTGTCTCTTCTTTCACTTTTTCCTCGCATGCATCAGCTCCGCACCATCCAGCAAGAATCCAGCCAGGAGTAGATGCATTCTCCTTGGAAGTATTAATATGCTGCTGTAATTCCTGAAGTGTATCGATCGTTGTATGAGCGTTTTCATCACGAAATGTACGTGCTTTTTCAAATAAACGCGTTTGCATCGTTGTTAATTCTAGCTCAATTGCTGAAACAATGTCATTCAGGTCAATGGATTGCTTCTCATCTTCATCTCGTGCTTTTAACAATGCCTGGTTTTTCTCTAAATCACGAGGTCCTAGTTCAATACGAATTGGTACACCTTTTAATTCCCATTCGTTAAATTTGAAGCCAGGTGATTGGTCCGAATCATCTAGACGAACTCGGATTTCCTTCTTTTTAAGGACTGCGAAGATGTCATCTAGTTTCTCCATAATTTCAGGGTTCTTTTTCCATGGACCTACAGGTATTAAGACAACTTGGGTTGGTGCAATTCGTGGCGGTAAAATAAGCCCCTGTTCATCACCGTGAACCATAATGACAGAACCAATTAAGCGTGTGGAAGTCCCCCAAGATGTTGTGTGTACATATTCATGCTGATTGGCTTTATTTAAATATTTTATATCAAAGGCTTCAGCGAACTTTATCCCTAAATAGTGAGAAGTACCAGCTTGTACGGCCTTTCCATTTTTCATCATTGCTTCGATTGAAAATGTATCAACCGCTCCTGCAAAACGTTCTGAAGGTGTTTTTTGTCCATCATAGACAGGAATCGCAAGTAATTCCTCTACAACCTCTTTATAGATAGTTAACATTTGCATTGTTTCTTGACGTGCATCTTCCTCATCAACATGTGCTGTATGGCCCTCTTGCCACAAAAATTCAGATGTTCGAATGAATGGCAGAGTTTTCTTTTCCCAGCGAAAAACATTTGCCCATTGATTAATTAAGACTGGCAAATCACGGTAACTTTTGATCCAATTAGAATATAAATGTCCAATCATCGTTTCGGATGTCGGACGAAGTGCTAAACGTTCTTCTAATTTTTCGCCAGCTGCCTCTGTTACCCAAGGAAGTTCAGGTGAGAAGCCTTCGATATGATCTTTTTCCTTTTGGAAGAAGGATTCAGGGATTAACATAGGGAAATAAGCGTTGCGGTGACCTGTTTCTTTAAAACGGCGGTCCATTTCTTCCTGAATATGTTCCCAAATTTCATAGCCGTCTGGTTTAAATGCGATACAGCCGCGGACCGGAGTATAATCCATTAAATCTGCCTTTTGGATTGTTTCAATGTACCATTTTGAAAAATCATTTTGTTGTGTTGTCATGTTCTTTCCTCCGTTTCTACAGAAAATAAAAAGCACAAAGCTGTCCCTAACATAAGGACGTCTTTGTGCCGAATAAACGTGGTACCACCTTGAATTTAGTTTTAAGAAAAACTTAAAACCCTCAAACGTTTTGTAACGAAAACGACTCGGTTATGTTTGCATAACATCTCCGTGGTAGGTTTCAGATAAGAAGCGGTGATATAGCTCTCAGCGAACGCTATACTCTCTGTTTCACATTTCTTACTTACTTGGCCACATCATCGATTGATATTTTATATAACTTTAGCAAAACAGTTAAATAATATCAATTATTTTTCGGGAAATATCAGAAAATTGTTTTTATTCCTTGTAGACAAAATTGCTTCTAACTAGCCAAAATCCACAAATATTTCAAAGCAATCTTAATAATGGCTCATCATTTGTTAAGTTGATCTTCGTTTCGTCTGAGTGACTCCTTGGGGATTGTAGTGAGTCTTGCGAGCGAAGCGGCTCATCGGACGCTCCCAGTCGGAATGGAAATCACCCCCTCGTTTTGCCGAGAGCCACAAAAAGATTTATCGAAACAAAATCGCTCTTTATCGAAACTTTTTGGGCTTTTATCGAAAAACTAGCTCTTTCTGGGGTACCGTCAGGAAAATGCGGATTTACAACGTTAAGGAATTTTCAATACTAAAAAGCCCAACTTCACCGTTAAATTAATAGAGAAATTGGTCTTTTTCATTAAAAACCATGCTTTGACATTGTCTAAAGCATGGTTTTTATTTAAACTAATATAAATCTGCTAAGTTGATTTTTTTAGCTCATCTATTTATTGAATTCATTAACTGGAAGAAGTATTCAGGTTTGTGAGTCTTATTTAGGTTATACCATGAATATAATGTATCTGGTGCAAATACATCTAATTTTTTCAGTACTTCCATCGCAAATTCCAGAGGAGCTACTCCTGATGCAGTAACCAAATTCTCACCAGATACTGCAGGTCTCATCTCATAATATTTTTCGCCTTTATAATTTGGGCAGACCATTTTAATATACTCTAAGTCATTGCTTGTGTGTTTTCTAGAATCTAAGTATCCCATATTCGCAAGAGCCTCAGTTGCACCACAAATTGCAGCAACAATAGTGCCGAGCTTTAAGGCTTCGCCAATTTTTTTCATGATTGGTTGATGAATAACTTCTCCCCAAGTAGTCCCTCCAGGTAAAATTAAAAGATCTTTACTCTCAAGAGTACATTCATCTAAGGAAATATCTGGTTTTATGCTCAGTCCTCCCATTGTAGTAATCATTTCTTTATTAGCTCCTACTGTAACTACTTTTAAAGGTACTATATCTTTTTTGAAATATCTTCCTGAGTTTAGTTCAGCAATTAAATATCCATATTCCCAGTCCGACATTGTATTAAATACATATAGAAAAACTTTTTTTGTTTGCATCCAATAACACTCCAATCACAATTAATATAGCTATTATAAAATAACTTCCCTGACAGTTAACGTCAGGGAAGTTATCATACTTGATGAAATTTTATTAATTCCGACAGAACTTCAATAAGTCTTTTCTTAAGACTTATTGGCTCAATAACTTTAATAGATTTATTGTACGGTAAAAGTAAATAAGGTACATATGTATGTATCATATCTTTTTCAAGAAGAAAAACTGCTTGATTTGAAGTCCGTTCTTGTAAATAATGTCCTAAAAACCAATGTTGGCAAACATCATTCAGCGTACTTTCATTTCCATTAATAACCAAATAAGTAATCCCTTCCTGATCTTCTATAGTTGGAAGGAGGTTATTCATAAAAAAGTCACGTGCTGAAAAATTTTCTGGCCGGTTAAACTTATTTTCGGTTAGCATTAGACTTTCAATTCGATCTACTCTAAAACTACGGATATCATTCCTAAGATGACAAAATCCAATCACATACCACTTATTATTCCAATAGATAATTCTGTACGGATCGACCAATCTATAATTTAATTGCTTTTCGCCACTTTTATGGTAAAGAATTTTTACTGAGTACCCGTCAGCTACAGCCTGCTCCAACTCCTTCAAAAAAGGTTCCATAGAGGGTGAACTTAATCGACTTATTACTTCAAGACTAGTTAAATGTTGATTTATCTTTGTTTCCTGCTCTTGATTTGAGTATTTACTTAGTTTTGAAATGGCCCTATTTAGTGCTTCACCTCCATAATATCCGGCTTCTTCTGCAAAAACAGCAGCGTGAAATAGTGAAGTTTGCTCTTCAAAATCAAAAAAAAGAGGAGCCTCAATAAAATTGTTCAATAAAGTGTATCCACCGTTATGTCCTGGTTCTGAAATGATAGGTACGCCACTTGTTGAAATTGTATCAATATAACGATACACAGTCCTTATATTCATCTCTAACTTTTCTGAAATTTGTTTTGCAGTAATTTTTTCACCTGAACGAAGCATCCATAGAATTGCTAACATATTGTCAATTTTAGGCATATAATTCCACCTCTATATGAAATTTATTTTCTATTATATATTTCCGATTTTTGGTATATCTCATCAAATGTTCCTTTCCGATTGCTTTCTATATAATGAGGACCTAGAACATTTGTGATTTCACAAATTTGATTTACAGTCATTTCTCCCTCTTTATAAAGCTTTACTGCATAATTCATTCCTGCATGATTTTTATGGTACTTCTTTAACCGACCTTTAAACTTTCCTTCTTTCTTAGCCAATTCAATCCCTTCACGCTGCAGCATACGGATAAGATCACGTTCTAATTGGTTTACACCCGCCATACTGACGGGTACCCCTTTCTATACATATTATGGTGATAAGCCACAAAATGCTCATTTCTAGAATAGTGCTCCCTTTCGACTTTAATATGAAGATTTATTCTTTACCTTCCATAATAGAAAGAGAATCAAGGTAACAATAATGATTACATATTTCCACTTAAGATCAACTTGCATAAAACCATATATTGCGCTTGCTTCTATAATAAGTGACGGTATTTTCCCTAGCGTACTAGCAACTGTAAATATACCAAGAGAAACTTTTGAAAATGCACATCCTAACGTTATAACACCAGATGGAACAAATGGGAGAATTCTTAAGCATAAAATAACCCAAAATGCATTATATCCCTCAAGCTGCTTTAATTTTAAAATTACTGGATGTTGGTAATCACTATGTCTCCATTTCTTTAACCCTTTTCTATATAAAATAAAGCTAATTAATGCGCCTAACCCCTCACCGATAATAGAAACGATTAAACCGTTATATAGACCAAAAATTGTTAGGTTTCCTGCTGTAATAAATACACTTGGTAGTACGCCTATAATACTCACTACTATATTAATGAATAAACTTAAAAAGACTGCAAACGGACCAGCCTGTTCCAATAATTGAAAAAAAGTTTCTTGCATAGTACATCTCTTTCTTCTTTCTTATTTTTATATTAATCATAAAATAAAATTACAACATAAACAAACCTGGTAGATTTCAAATTATTGAATGAAGTGACTACGATTAAAAGTGGCTATTGGACATCTCTAAATGTAATTGAAATATTTGGCAGGACTTTTAAAATCGTATATGTCAAATTACCCTTCCAACTATTATCCAAATAATCCATAAACACTTAGTGGATCTTGTCTAAAATTAAAGACAAGATCCTCCATATTCACTACATACAGCTATCTACAATCAACTGCGTAAAGGCTTCTACCGATAATGGCTTACTGAAGAAATAGCCCTGAACGAAATCGCAGCCATGCTCACGTAGCACATTTAATTCAGCTTCTTCTTCGACACCTTCAGCTACTACTTGAAGATTTAAGGCATGTGCTAGAGAAATCATGGCTGAAATCATAGCAATTCCTGATTTTTCAGGCACAATATCTTGGACAAATGCACGATCTATTTTTAAGACATCGACTGGGAATGTCTTTAAATAATTCAGTGACGAATAACCAGTTCCGAAATCATCTATTGAAATTGTAATACCAAGTGCTCTTAATTGATTAATGGTATTAATTAAATCTTCCGTATAATCCAGCATACTCATTTCTGTAATTTCAATTTCTAAAAAGTGCGGATCAATTTTTGTTTCGGCAATCACTTCTTGTACCATAGCGGCAAATCCTGGTGTACTAATATGTATCGGTGAAATGTTTACAGCTACTCGTAAGTTTAAATTATGTATCTCATTCCAAGCACGTGCCTGAGCAGATGCTTTTCTTAATACCCACACACCTATGTCATTAATAAGCCTACATTCCTCAGCAAATGGAATAAAACGATCTGGTGACATCTGGCCTAGTTCAGGATCATACCAGCGAAGTAATGCCTCCATGCCAGTCATTTTATTCGTTTTTAAATTGATTTTTGGCTGATAATGTAACTCTAAACTATCTCTTCTTAACGCTTGATGTAATTTTGTTTCAAGTAAAAGCCATTGATTATTGATTTCATCCAAATTCGGTCGGTACAAGCGATATTGATTACCACGTGTAGATTTCGCAGCATACATGGCGGTATCTGCATTCTTCAATAATGCCTCTATGGAGTTTGCATGATCTGGGAAAATACTAATCCCCATACTAATGCTTGCAGAGAATTCATATGTATCGACTATAAAACTCTCATTAAAGACGTTGATTATTTCCCTGGCCTTCTCCTCAATACGGTCAACATCATTTAGTATCATGACAAATTCATCACTATTGTGGCGGTAGATGGAATTAGATGTATAATCAACGTTGCGAAGACGCTCCGCCATTTCCACTAAGAACATATCCCCTATGATATGACCAAGTCCATCGTTTATGTTTTTAAAACGATTCACATCAATGAAAAATAACGCAAACTTTTTGCCAGTGCAACGAGATTGATGCAATTCATATTCTAAACGTTGGTCTAATTTACGACGATTGGGTAGCCCTGTTAATTCATCTTGATAAGCAATATGGGTAATCTTTTTTAAATCCTTTTGTGCGGTAATATCGACCCGTATAGCAATATATTGATACGGTTTACCAAAGTCATCAAGAAAAGGAAAGATCGTTGTCTTCACCCAATAAAGACCGCCGTCCTTTGCGCGATTGCATACCTCGCCATTCCACATTTCACCCTTACCTATAGTTTTCCACATCTCTCTAAAGAAAGATTTTGGATGAAATCCTGAATTGAGTAAACGGTGATCCTGCCCTAATAATTCTTCACGAGTATATTTAGAAATCTTGCAAAAATGATCATTAACAAACGTGATTTTCCCAGTTCGATCTGTAATCGCTACGATGATTGAACTGTTCATCGCTGAAAAGATATCTTGTAATTCTTTTAGACTGTAGGTAACTTGATTGATATTACTAGGCGTGATATTCATCATTTTCATTCTCATTCTCCGTTCATTAAAATAAGAAAAGTTTGGTACTTTTGCTTTATATTAAAGCGAGGTATATAGTTGTAGGATATCGCCTTTTTTTCTGTAATTTAATTATAGTCTGAGAAAAGCAGTTAATTCAACCTAAATATCAAAACATTCAAATCTGCATTTGATGATTATCAATAAAACGGACAAAAAATAAGGTCTTTCAACTTACTAAAAAAGACATTATTTTAATTGTTTGATTACTTTAGAACTATTATGTATATTATATTTAGCCTATTTATCTTAGAATATATGATTTTACTGTATTTATACGATACTTGAATAATTTCTTTGTGATAATTAACAAAAATGCCTTACTGTCACATACTGGCAGTAAGGCATTTTATAAGTTAAGAGACTTCATATTCTATTGGACCTCCAAATGTTTTGGCTCGTTCATTGTAAGCATTTAATTGCTCATGAGATAAGTTTAAAATGTAATAGTGAAAATTTATTGGCTCTAAATCGTGTTTCTCACATATTTGTCGATAAAATTCATAGCCTTCTCGATAATCTGTCATACTAATAACTTCCTTTCATTTGTGCAGCTTCGTTATAATACTCTAATTGTTCTTGCGATAATTGATTGACATAATAATAGAAATTAATGGGTTCTAAATCAAATTGCTCGTATTGCTCTAAATCAATTTCGCCTTGGCGTAATTGCGTCTGGATTTTGAATTGTGCTAGCACAATTCATTCCTTTCAAAATCCATGACATCCGCCAGAGGCTTTATCTTCATTTGGAGACCAACTGCAAAGGAACCACATCCTCATTCATCACACACCTTTAAAGGTGGATTGAATGAAGATAAAATTCATGACCAGATTTATAGTGTGACATATGCATCTCACTCCTTTTGTTATATAACAGAATTTATATTTTTAAATAATATATAACAGATAGTTAATTCTGTCAACAAATTGTCTGATATTTCTCTCAAATGTACAAAAGCCCAGTCCATTTAAGTTAGTATGGCTGGGCTTTTTATAAAATATTCACATCGGCGTCCGTAATAACCACATCCTTTAATAACAATAACTATTAAATACCTAATTGTTTTGCTTGCATGTTGTAAGCTGAAAGTTGCTGCTGTGATAACTGTAACACATAATAGCGGAATGAAATTGGTTCTAAACCATAGCGCTCACACATTTCACAATAAAAATCATAACCATCACGATACTTTGACATTAGAATTCCTCCCTGAATTAAACTGTTTTATAACAGTTGTTATTATTTTTATTTAATATATAACAGATTGTTTCTTTCGTCAAGTGGTTGTTTCAATAAAAAAAGCCAATTTCTCTAAAGTAATACTGAGAAATTGGACCCTCCACCATTTTTTTAAAAAATCGTAGTATCATTTCTTTAACAAACTGTCTCGTTTTTCTTTTTTCATTCTTTGTATTGCGTCTACTGCTTGTTGTTAATGCTCAACCTCTAAACACATTTTGATTTCTAATATTTGTACTATATGTCGTTGCTCATGCAAATAAATTTGTTCAACCCATTGATCCAGAGGTAGTTCACCTAGAGCAGGATGTTTCACGGATTTTTCTGCTAATATGGATTTATCTTCAATTGTATCAAGGAAAGTTGTTAATTTCTTTCTCGAATCGTTAAGCATCTCCATTATTTGCTGAACTGTAAAGAAGTCTTCAGCTGGTTCAACAATTTTTGGAGCTGTTATTTTCTTTGTTCGATCTACGATAAGTTGAACATTTTTGCGTTCCGTTTGCTTACTATCTTCTTGTTTTAATCCCCATGCAATCGCCTTTACTGTAGACTCTTCTACTAAAGCTAGGTGATGGCAAATTTGGGCTATACTCCAACTTCTTAAATCAGGCTTATCATTCAATTGACTGTCACTTAATAACTCAATTTCCTTAACTAAAATATTTCTCGTTTTACACAGATGATCATTTATTAATTGATTCATACACTACTCTCCTCTCCTCACCAAAAGTTTTGGTTCCTATTCTGTATATGTTCTATACAATGTAAAGTATTCTCTTCGATTATATAAATCTCCTTTAAAATTATCTTTCTCGCACAATATTGAATGGATTATTTTCGAGTACATGTTGTAGCTCTTCATCCTCAATATGTGTGTAGATTTGTGTCGTTGCAACACTTGAATGGCCAAGTATATGCTGAAGACTTCGAATATCTGCGCCTGATTTATACATCATTGTAGCGGATGTGTGTCGTAATTTATGAGGTGTCAGTCGTTCTTTTTGAAGTCCGGATTGCTGATTAATTTGTTTAACAATTTTCGCAACGGTTTGACGTGTAAAGCGTGTTCCCTTTTGTGAGACAAAAAGGGGCTCCTCGCCATCACCTTTATACGTTGTCTTTCCACTATTTTCATAGTCTGCAAGCGCCTGCATACAGCTATCATTCAAGTAAACTGTCCGTTCTTTATTACCTTTACCAACAACAGTTAAGTAGCGCCCTTGTATAGATGACCTTTGTAGCTGACAAAGCTCTGTTACACGAATACCTAAATTTAAGAAAAACATCATCATACAATAATTTCTTGGAGATGCACGATTTGGCTGGATACCATCGATAAATTGAGTGGCTTCTTCAAGATTCATATAGATAGGTCTTTTTCGTCCAATCTTTGGTGTCTCTAATTCATCAGCGGGATTTTCCTCAAGAAGTCGGCGTTTCCCTTTAAGATATTTAAAATATGATTTTAACGTTGCAACCTTTCGTGCTCTCGCAGATGCAGAATTTCCACGCTGCACCTCGCAATACTCCATAAATAAATAAAGATCCTCCAGTGTAATCTCTCTGATTTCTTCTATTGTAATTGTAGAAATATCTATTTTCGTTATATCTGATATGTCATGATCATTTTGGATTGCTATGTAAAAACGGAAGAATAATGTCAAATCATATTCGTATTCTTTTCTTGTGCGCTGAGACTTCCCTTTAATCGTCGTTAAATAGACAAGGAAGTCCCTCATTATTTTAGGAAGTTTAGTCTTTTCCATAAAATCACCTCTATTTGCTCTATTTTACCACGAAAAACGTTCCCAAATATAAATTTGGGAACTTTATAGTGAAAAAAATGCCCTTTTTTCGAAAATCAGAACAAACGTTCTTGCTGTGAAAAGTAAAAAAGATGATTCTCTTTTAGAAAGAAAATCATCTTTTTTTAAAGTTTTAATGAAAGTTTCAATTTTTAGGCATAAAGTGCAGAAAAAATGAATATTTAAATCTAGTGTACTTAAATCCTGTGAGACGATTCGAAAAAAGAAAAGATGGGTAACTATACGTGTCGATTTGTCTCACAATGCGCATGGAATTATCTGGTTTTTATTGATTCAGAGGCATTATTTATCTGTGCGAAAGCGAATTACTTAACAAAAATACTATATGTCCCATCTACTTGTTTTTCTAGAGACCAGTTTGTTGATAGCATTTGTTGAAGATTCGCGATATTTTCCTTACTACAAGTTAAATGCTGGATACCTGTTTCTAATAATTGATAATCTTTACCTTCTTCTAATTGAAAACGAAGATACAGTAAACGCTGAATGCCTGGCAAAGTTACATATTTGATACGATAGTTACCATGCAGAGCGTCTAAGAACGTTTGTTCTCCATCTTGATAAAGTGCCATTGTTTCGGAAAATTCATAGTTTGGTACTTTTTCCTGCCAGACTGCTACATCCCCTGTATGCAATGTGTGTACAATTTCCTCATCAGTTAAACCTAATTTTGAAAGCTTGTCTAACTCATAAGCTTGCATTAAATTAATGATTGTCATTTTTTAAAGCTCCTTTTATGTATTTATCTTCATTCCTCTAAAAGTGGTGAGATGAATGCAGATGTGGTTCCTTCTCAATTGGTGCTAAAGGAAGATAAAGCCTTTGGCGGATGACACAGATTTTGAAAGGAATAAAATAGGTGCGAGCACAATTCGAAATCCGGACTCAATTACGCCAAGGCGAAATTGATTCATATTTAGTTTAACACGTTTTCTCTACTACTTAAATTCGGAGGGCGATCCATATGATGAAATTCTATGAATCTGGTTTGTTTTTTGATGAAATGTTAGATGGCAATCAACCGAAGCCTCATTATCGGTCTTTCCACCATAAGCTCAATGCATTCTCGAAGGAACAATTAAATGAAAAATACCAGCAAGCACAATCAAGCTTCCTGAGACAAGGCATTACATTTACCGTATACGGAGCACAAGGTGGCACAGAGCGGACTATGCCCTTTGATTTTATCCCTATTATTATTCCACATGAACAGTGGGAAGTAATTGAAGCTGGTATGAAGCAACGTGTGAAAGCTTTAAATTGCTTTTTACAGGATGTCTATCATAAACAGTCCATTTTTCAGGATGGGCTTATTCCGAAACGATTGATTGAGAACAATCCGTACTATTATAAAGAAATGGTTGGTGTAAAAGTACCGATCGATAATCATATTTTTTTAGCTGGCATTGATTTAATTCGTGATGAAAACGGTATTTATTACGTGTTAGAGGATAATTTACGTAATCCTTCAGGTATTTCTTATGTCTTTCAAAATCGATATGTCATGAAGGAAGTGTATCCTGAATTTTTCTCTAAACATACCATCCAGTCACTTGACAAACAAATGGCCTTTATGAAGAAGGCACTTCTTTCTCATCGGCCACCCTGTATGGAGCTAAGTGTAGAACCTAAGGCTGTTCTATTAACTGCAGGTATGTATAATTCAGCATATTATGATCATGTTTTCTTAGCACAGCAGCTCAATATTCAGCTTGTCGAGGGTCGTGATTTAGTTGTTCAAGATAATAAGGTGTATATGAAGACTATTTATGGTCTAGAGCAAATTGATATTATTTATCGTCGAATTGATGATGATTTTTTAGATCCTGTTGTTTTCCGTGAGGATTCTTTACTTGGAGTACCTCATATCATGGATGCTTATAAGGCTGGAAATATAGCTATTTTAAATGCTGTTGGTAACGGTGTTGCCGATGATAAAGCGATGTATACCTATGTGCCGGATATGATTCGCTACTATTTAAATGAGGAGCCTATTTTACGTAATGTGAAGACTTATCATCTTGATGATGACAGACAGCGTGAATGGGTTCTTGAGCATATGAAAGAGCTTGTCATAAAAAATGTTAGTGCCTCTGGTGGCTATGATATGCTAATTGGTCCACATGCAAGCGATGAAGAAATTGCGATATTTAAAGAAAAAATTATAGAAAACCCGTGTCAATACATTGCACAACCGACGATTAACTTGTCAAGAGCACCTGCTTTCCAGGATGGAAGATTGTACCCTTGCCATGTCGATTTGCGTGTATATGTGATGAAGGGTGAGGATATTTATGTGCTTCCTGGCGGTTTATCTCGTGTGGCACTGAAAGAAGGATCTTTAGTCGTGAATTCATCACAGGGTGGAGGAGCAAAAGATACATGGATATTAAAGGAGGAATTACAGTATGCTAAGTCGAGTAGCCGATGCACTATACTGGATGGCAAGATATAGTGAACGAACACAAACGAATGCACATATATTACAAGTACAGCTGTTGAATATGTTGGAGCAATCTGGTAAAGAAAATGAATACATCGACCATTGGGAAGCGGTGTTGAATATTTGTGCCTCGAAGGAAGAATACTTGACCTTTTATGAATCCATTCGAGTTAATCCACTTATCGACTATCTACTCTTTTCTGAAAAGAACTGTAACGCCCTTCATGCTACTTTACGTGCGGTTAGGGAAAATGCACGTGTCACTCGTGATAGCATCCCGATTGAGCTTTGGGAATTGCAAAATGCCTTTTATTTATCTTTACAGCAAGAAATAATCGGACGTGAAAGACCAATTCCACTTATCGTACTGAACTCTTTTTTACAAAATGTTCGAAAGACTTCGTTGACAGTTACAGGGCTTATCGAAGGCTCGATGGATCGAGATTTACCTTTTTATTTCATACAAGTTGGAAAATGGTTAGAACGAGCTGAAAAGACGATTCGTATGGCTTTAATTGTACTGGAGCAACATAAGGAGGTAGCCATCTCCCTAATTGAAGCGGACGGAACGTTTTTACTCGATTTATCAGAGGCAACGGAGGCTTATTCGCGGAAGCACCGCCAAACAAATTTACTTTGTGTCATTCAATATTTATTACAGGATAAGCATTTCCCACGTTCAGTGATGTTTTGCTTACAAAAATTAGAAGAATCGTTTAGTTGTTTAGAAAACGATCCTCTTTCAGCAAGATTTTTAGAGCTTCATACCCCATTAAAAAGTTTATTATTTGCCATGATGAATGTGGACTTATGGAATATTACCTTAGAGGAAACTATTCTGCTAATGGAGGAAAGATTGTGTCAATGTATTGATTTTGGAAATACATTTGCTACAATTTATCATTTATATGAACCCAGCGTACAACCTTGAAAGGAATCAACCTCAGCTCCCTTTCAACAAGCAAGTCAGTAATCAAAAGGAAACGGACACAATGAAATTTGAAATTCAACATACTAATATCTTTCAATATGAGTCTGAAGTCGATCAAAGCTTAAATACAATCCGCTTGAAGCCAAGAGGCGATGAGCGCCAGCGCTTATTATCCTATCGAATTGCCATTACACCTTCATCTTTAACGCGTGAGCATACAGATATTTGGGGCAATACGGTTGGCACTTTTTATATACCTGAGCAGCACCAAGAGCTAGAAATTCAAACGACATCTATTGTCAGCATTCAACGTGCACCCTTTATTCATCGCATTCAATATTCACCCGAGATGCAGACGATTTTTCACTCTCAGCTATTTTATGAGCATTATTTGCCCTATTTAAAGTCTACACATTTTACGTATATGACAGAAAATCAGTTAGAGGAAGTTTATCATGCGATTGGCCATGCTGAAAATCCTGTGCTATTTTCGTTAAATTTAATGCAATATTTATACTCAACATTTGAATATAATCCTGGTGCGACCGACGTTACGACAACTGCAAGTCAAGCCTTTGCCCTTAAGCGAGGTGTTTGTCAGGATTTCACACATGTCATGCTTGCGATATTAAGAGCAAAAGGAATTCCAGCTCGCTATGTTAGCGGTTATTTATACGTTGACGAAAACTCCGCCTTAATCGGAGATATTGCAACCCATGCTTGGGTAGAAGTCATGATACCAGGAATCGGTTGGATTGGTCTGGATCCAACCAATAATGTAGAAGTATTAGAAAATCACATTATTTTATGCATTGGCCGTGATTATTCTGATATAAGCCCGGTTGAAGGTGTTTATTCAGGTGGAAAACATGATTTAACAGTTAAAGTGAGCGTTAAAGCAGTGAATCATTTGTAACACAAAAGTCGGTTCTCCTTTCCATATAGGAATCCGACTTTTTTAGATGGTTTATAGCATGGTCCTTAGTTTTAGTTATCAGAAAATTTATTAACAAGTTTAATATTTAATTATCAATCTTTTCTAAATAATTTGTTATTGTATTAATAAATTTGTTATAGTCTGGGTTCCATAATTCATGCCCCGACTCTGAAAATTCTATAACTTCAACATTCTTCAAGTGACTTTTATATTTTTCTACATCATCTGTGTTTAGTAAAGATCCCTCAGTACCTCCCTTAAGAACTAAGACAGGACAACCAATTTCCTTTAATTCTTCCCATAAAACAATATCCTGTGAATCTTTCTGAATACCTCTAATTACATGATCTTTGCCCTCTTCTACAAATTTTCCAACGGCTTCTATCCATGTTTCTTGAATTAGAGGATATTTTGCAGGATAATCACATAATATTAGCCCCTTAATTTCGTTAGGATTCATGGCAGCATATTTTATCGCATAGGCAACACCCATAGAGTATGCCATTAAACAGTAGGCATTAATATTTCTCTCCTTTATAACTGAAGTAATATCCATTATATGTTCTTCAAAAGTGTAACCACTTTTTGGAGCTTCACTTTTTCCTCTCCCTCTTAAACTTATAGAGATACACTGTCTAGGAAAAAGAGACCCCATTTCTTCAATAAATTGTTCGGCATTTCCCATAGCACCAGGGATATACACAAGAGGTAATAATTTTTGATTAAAGTTCGTTGTTTCAATATATTGGATCTTAACATCATTATTTGTAAACCTTTCAATTGAACGCATATAGATCCCCATTTCAGTTTTCTAGATTCTCTTAAAAATATCTTTTTCGACTCTTTTGTTCGAAAATTTCCCGATGATACTTAAAAAGTTATTCAAAACGTCCATGTCTTTCAGTAAGCACCCATTTTCGTACATAACCCATTTTTTCCTGAATATTTTCGATTGTTTTTTCACTTTGAAAAGCCTTTTGCATGACAGTGTAGCGCAAATCTGTTGCTCTAACATTCGTTCCGATATCCTTAGACATCGTTTGGAAAATTCGCTCAATTGTTTTCGTCGTGATGGATTTTGATTGACTAGCCTCGCTCACCCAAACCCATTCTCCCACCTTTTGTTCATGTAATTCCTCGGTTGCTTTTTTATAATGCGTTAGCATGTCCATTAAGATCGAAGAAAGCTTTATTTCTCTACGCCCGTTGTGGTTTGAAATATAGATTAAGGAAGAGTCGATGGTCATATGAGACCACTTCATACGTACAAGCTCTGCTGGCTTACATCCTGTTTCCATCAGCATTTGGACAATGCAGCCATTACGTCTTGCTAGCCACGCATGCTCCGTTGTTTTAGCGTATTGAAAATAGGTTGGCCAGACAGTTGCAATTTGCATCAATTGCTTCTTTGTCAGTACTTTTAACGCCTCTTTTTGCCTCTTTTTTGGCTGTAAAATGCTCTCGTAATCAAAATGCTCAACCCATTCTCTTAAAAAGACAAAGTCTACAAAGCCTCGTAATGTAGCAATTTTATGATTAAATGTGTTGACATTTGTGTACGTTTCCTTCAAATGATTGCTATACGTAAATAACAATTCCTTTAAATGATGATCCACATACGAGTAGTTTTTCTCATGAGCAAACGCTAAAAATTGCTGTCCATCGATATTGTATTGCTTTTTGGTAGCTGCACTTTTCTTTAAAGAGTTTAAAAGTAATAAATAGCTGTTCCATGCCTTCTCCAGTGTGACCATCTTGCACCCTCCTTGTTAACTGTGCGTATTTTAATTATAGTTTACTATATTTTGGGTGCGTACGTTTTATTTATTTATATAAACAATAGTGTCGGATAATCTGTATTATTGTTACGCTATCCCGCTTCAAGTGTTCAAATGCTTCTTTTACAATGAAGAAACAAATGTTCCTAGAGCAGTGTCTCACATCTTTTGTTTTCTTACAATAGCAATTTCCCTTACTCTGTTGTAGTACAATTTCTTTAAAATGACCTTATTCTTGTAAAACACGGCTGATTTACATGAAAATTCGTATAATTTAGTGTTTATTGCCATTTGTGTTATATAATAAGTTTAACAACTTTTAACTATAGGGGGCTTTTCTAGTATGCAAGTAAAAACAACTCGACTTGAGGCAGAGGATGCAAAAATTATTTATCAAGAAACAGCTGGTCTAGCGATTATTACGATTCATCGCCCACAGGCTAAAAACGCACTAACAGCAAATATGTGGGATCAATTAGCCAAAATTGCCCTGAAAGTATTAGATAATCCCAAAAATAAAGTATTGATTTTACGCGGCTCTGGCGAAAACTTTACTGCTGGCTCTGATATTAAAGAATTTAACGCCATTTCCCTTGAGAAAGCCGAAGAAGCCTTTGTACATATGGAAAAAACGATCTCCACTATTGAGCGTTTACCAATTCCAACAATCGGCGTCATCAATGGCCCAGCGATGGGTGCTGGCTTAGAGCTTGCATTAGCCTGTGATATTCGCATTGGCTCCGAGAAAGCAAAGCTCGGGATTCCTGTCGGTAAATTAGGGATCACCTTAAATAACAAATTTGCTCAGCGTTTAGTTCAACTTGTAGGCCCTTCTACAACGAAGGATTTAGTATTTACAGGTCGTATGTTTAAAGCTGAAGAAGCCTTTAAGCTTGGCATGCTTAACTATTTAGTAGCTGAAAAGGATTTAAATAAATACATGATTCGTATGGGTAAGCTTGTTGCTGGAATGTCGCCTGAATCTTTACTAGCCGTGAAGCAATCTGTTCAAGAATGTGTGGACAGTGTGCCAACATTATGGGAAGGTTCAACACCATTTGTAGGAAAGGATTTTGCAGAAGGCTGCCGTGCCTTTGTAGAAAAACGTCAGCCGCACTTTACGCGTCAGTCAAAATAAAAAATAGGTACTCTACTCGCCTTACTTGCGATTGGAGTACCTATTTTTTATGATTTTCGCTTGATCACTACCGACTTAATATGAAGATGAATCGCATCTAATTCATAATCAAAATGCTGATAAAATTCGGCCTGTATCGTTTTCTGTAATTCATACAATCGATCTGGTAATGAGTATTTAATTGGCAGTTTAAGTTGTAAGGTAATCGTTGCTTGTGCTAGCTCACCTAATACAAATTGTACTTGCTCGACCTTGTGTACGATATTTTGTTTTGCACAGCAATACGTAAGTAGCTGCACATAAACTTGCTTTTCAATATCGATATATTCCTGTTGAAAATCAGGGCGAACAATCGTCGTCTCCCCTATTTTTTCACGCTTTGAAGAGAAAATCTCTTTCCCTTTTTGGACGAGCCGTTTAAAAAAATTTTGCTCTACTTGTCGGTACGGTATAGGCATGACGTGTTTGCCCTGCGTCTGTCGAATAAAGCGAGCTTTAGCGATTTCTTTTTTGGAACGCACATCCTCGACATAGTAATATTTTTCGATAGGATCAAGCACTAGCTGTCGAGCAATCGTCTTTGTCATTTTATCGGACGTGCCGATTACTAAAATTGATTGTACCTTATATGTATCAAGTGCTTTTTTTACTTCCTCACGGTGGATATCATCTGTAAAAATTGCTCGCCGAACTGCTGTTATCGTATTTTTCTCAAATTTTGCAGAGACTCCTGCTACTTTCACACCTTTAACAATCAAAAGACCATCATCTATAAGAGCCTCTACCCCGATTTTATGGGCGAAAACTAGTGCGCTTGTACTTTTCCCTGTTCCACTTGGACCACTTAAAGAATAAACTTTCATTCTTTTCATAGCCTCCCTTCCATTCCATTATCATAGCAGAAATGTTACTCTTTTTCCGTCAAAATTATTATTTCAAGCATTGACTAAAATATTTCCGCTAGCCTACGCACACATCTTCTCCATTATTGAAATATATTCTTTTTTCAGAATAACTTTCCCTTTATGCCTTTTTGTATGATAAAATGTGAACTACTATTCTGTTATACAACTATAAGGAGTGTACTAGTTTGAAAATCATACCATCTAAAAAAATGTCTTTATTTACACCAGCAATTTTCGGAGATTTAAAAAAGCATGCCAAACAACAGGAAGCTAAAGGCATGACAATGATTGACTTAAGTTTAGGTAGCCCTGACCTTCCCCCACATGCTAAAATCCGTGAGCATTTATCCTATAGAGCGGGTCTAGCAGAATCTTACGGGTATACATTAACAGGCACTCAACGTTTTTATGAAGCCGTTAGCCGCTATTATAAACATCGTAGCAATGTAGATTTAGATCCCGCTTCTGAAATCATTCAAACAATTGGCTCTCAAGAGGGCTTAGTGCATTTACCAATCGCCTTCTGTGATCCAGGTGACATCGTATTATCCACAAATCCAGCTTACGTTGCCTATGATGCAGGGATTCATTTAGCAGGTGCAACACCATACTATATGCCACAAACAGCTGACAACGATTATTTACCAGATTTAGATGCTGTACCTGAAGAAATTGCGCAAAAAGCAAAACTACTCATTTTAAACTTACCAGGTAACCCAGTGCCGGCAATGCCTTCAATCGCATACTTTGAAAAGGTCATTGCCTTTGCTAAAAAGTACAATATTATCGTGTTACATGATGCGGCTTACTCTGAATTTTACTTTACAGGAGATGGGCCAATTAGCTTCCTAGCCGCTTCTGGTGCAAAAGAAGTTGGGATGGAAATTAACTCTTTATCAAAAAGCTTTAGCCTAGCAGGTACACGTATCGCTTATATCGCCGGCAACGCGGAAATGATTGAAATAATAAAGCAATTAAAATCAAATTTAGACTTTGGTATTTTCGAGCCGATTCAAGATGCTGCGGTCGTAGCGCTTGATAATGCGGAGGAAATTACAGCAAGCTTACGTGAAACATTCTCAGAACGTCATAAAACATTAATGAACGGCTTACGTGCTTTAGGATGGGATGCAGCGCCTTCTGACGGTGGCATGTTCGTATGGGCTAAATATCCGTACGATATGGACTGCACTGAGCTAGCCTTTAAACTAATTGAACAAGCTGGTATCGTTACAGTCCCTGGTACAGTATTTGGTTCAGCTGGACAAGGCTATTTACGTCTAGCGTTAGTACAACCGAAAGAATTGCTACAAGAAGCTGTTGATCGTTTAGCACAAGTGCAAGTAACATCACAAAAATAATTATCTAAACAAGATGAAAACCCTTCTAACATTAATTGTTGGAAGGGTTTTTGCTATTGCTTACTATGTAATCATCAAGTATCGGTTTATCGGGTGGACTAATATTTTTTGGTAAATCATCTAAAGGGAAAAATTGAAGCATTGTTGCCTCGTCACGATCATGACTGAGTAAGCCACTATATTCTTTACATTCAAAAGCTGTAACTACATTATATACTTCATCACCATGAGGATATTGATAATAAAAATCCTGTCCCGAATAAGTTTTGATAAAAGTAAGATTTTTAGCCGTAAGCCCCGTTTCCTCAAATAATTCTCGATGAGCTACTTGCTCCAAAGTCTCACCTAGCTCCATTGAACCTCCAATCAATCCCCAGCACCCGTTATCTATTCGGTGCTGCAGTAAAACTTGTTGAAGATTATTAATGACTAATACACAAGCACCGCACATAATTAATGGTCTACTACCAACTACTTTACGCAAATCCTTGATATATCCCATAAAGCCCTCCTATATATGTAGTTATCATTTATTAAACACTCTTATTCGTTAAAATTAACTGGAATTTCCACTAACGTAAAGTCACTAGTCCACATTTGTGTTTCTACAATCAAATTTTCACCATGTCTTTCAAAGAAGAGCCCACTACCCTCTTTTTGTTTAAAAATCCACCCTTTTTGACTAACCATTTCCTTGATAATTTCATCAGCTACGGCTGGATTACGCTCGTTTATAATATACCATTCTTGACCAAGTTCGTTGGATAATTTAACAATTTCCCTCTCAGATTCTTTTAATTTTCCGACAACTTCTTTTTTGCTCATATTTCTAATGGGAGTGAAGGATAGCAGAGCTTGTTGGGGAATACGAATGCTCCAACAATTATAATGATCATCCCAATTGCTAATAACATCTTCTTCATAAAACACCTCCCGTTAAATCTTCTACAAATATCCTCAAATACCTTCACACTCCTCGTATATTAGCGTATTTGTTGGAGATAACGGATCTCCTACTTGTTTTTTTATATGACCGACATATTTTGTTAACAAATAGTGTACACGAATAATATATACAAAATGAAATTAGGTATTAAAAACCATAGCAATATTATATCTTGCCTATGCTTCAAAATAAGATAAGACATGATTTGAACAATTTGTTTCCAATTTTTGTGATATAATTTAGCCTTAGAAAGGAGTAAACTATACAACCCATTTATAAAAGTATTTATAACTATTCCTTTATTTTTACTACTCTTTAAATAAGAAAGGATGAAGTCTTTTGCTAAGAGAAATAATTAAAACAGAGCGTGGAGAATTTGAAGTATTTATTGGTGGAAAAGGCACAGATCCTATTTGTATAGCACATTTATACCAAGAATTTTTATCTGGTAAAGAGCCATATTCCGCTGCAATTGGAGAATATTATAAAGTAATATTAGTAAATTTAAAAAATACAGGGTCTTCCACTAAAATTAAATCAAAAAAAGACTTAAGCATGGAAGAAACTGTGAAAGATTTAGAAAGTATTCGAACGAAACTTAATTATTCTAATTGGGCTTTTGCTGGACACTCAACAGGAGGTTTTTTAGGTTTAACTTATCTTTCTATGTATCCAGACAAACTTTCTGAAATTATTTTATTTGGTACAGCAGCATCAAATAAAATAAACCGCTCTAAAAACAATTTATTCAATGTGGAAAACGGAAAATACAAAAAAGATATGATAAAAATCTTCTTTAAAATGTTACCTTTTATGAGTAAGAAAAGTAAAGAATCTGCAGCAAAAAAATTCTTCGAGTTATGTATTCATTCTAAAGAAAAAGTAGATGAATACTACAAAGAAATGCAATTTGTCGCTATTAATAAATCAAGAATGGCAGCTTACACATCTGAATTACGCTATTATGATGTCTGTGAAGCTATAAAAAACATCTCTGTTCCTTCTTTAATCTTATGTGGAAAATATGATGTTCAATGTCCTATTGAATTTTCTGAAGAACTACATAACCTGTTGCCTAATTCAAGCCTTCTAATATTTGAAAATAGTAACCACTTCCCTTTTATTGAAGAGCATGAAAAATTTACAGAAGCACTACATACTTTTACAAATCAACTAACTTCAAACACTTCTACCCAAGAAAAAATGACACAGTGATTTCAATAGTAAATCTTAACATATTTATAAAAAAACAGCTACTGCACATCGCAATAGCTGTCTCTTCTTACACCTCATATTTTTGTAGTTCCTCATCTTCATAACGATTATAACGTTGTTTGAATAGCTTAAATAAATGTGTCACAAGTACTTTAAAGATCGCATAGCCTGGAATCCCTAAAATAACACCTGGTACGCCAAATAAAGAACCTGCCGTTAATAACACGAAAATAATTGTAATTGGATGGATACTAAGCGATTTACCCATAATTTGAGGAGAAATGAATTTCCCTTCAATCAGCTGTACAACTGTCCAAACAATCGCTAGCTTAATTAGCATGAACGGCGATGTGACAAGAGCGATAATAACAGCTGGTGTAATCGCAATGACTGGTCCTAAGTATGGAACCACACTCGTGATCATAGCAAGGAATCCAAGCAATAAGGCATATTTCATACCGATAATTAAAAAGCCGATTGTCACCATTGAACCGATGCACATGGATACTAAAATTTGCCCCTGTATGTATGAACTAATTTGCTTGTCCATGTCGTGGAAAATTTCATGTACTTCTTTACGCATACGTGGCGGGCACATTTTTAAAATAAAGTTCGGTAGTTTTTCACCATCTTTAAGTAAGTAAAATAAAATAAATGGTACTGTCACTAATGAAAGGACAATTCCTGTTAAGGTCGAAACGAAGCCAGTAATACCAGTTGCCACGCCTTGTGCTAAGTTTGTAGCTGTATCTTTTACCGTTTTCACCATATCCGTAGTAAAGTTATTCACTACTTCATTATAGTTAAAATTCATTTTATCTAAGTACTCAGTGATGCGTGAATTATTGAGGTAATCCACAGTATTTTGCGTTAACGCCATAAAATACTCTGGGAATTCCTTTGCTAAATTAGTAAACTGGTCTCGCAAAAACGGATAGACAAGTAATACTAATAAAGTTAATATGCCAATTGCACCGATATACAGAAGTAAAATACCCCAAATTCTTGGGATACGCCACCTCTCTAAAAGCCCTAATAATGGGCGTAATAAATAATACGCGATACTGGCTAGTACCCCTGGTAGAATTACTACCTGAAATAAAACCTTTAGCGGGGTAAATATAAAGGAAACTTTTTGGAACATAAAAATAACGCATGCCAGTAATAATAAAATAATTAGTGTAAAAAATAAATTTTTACCACCTAAAAAGCGAATAAACTTTGTTGAAAAGAAATTCGAACGCTCTCTTGGCCTTTCTTTTTCCATGAACTCACCCCAATACAAATCCTATACCTTTATTTTACAATATAATATTGGTTTTTGCGAAACATCACTCCAATGAAATACCTAAAAATTTACGTAAAAATTCTTTATTTTTCTCTACATCAATTACAATTGAATCGCCAGCATGACTAAAGTATTTGAAACTATAGCTACCTTCGATTGGAATCGTTGCTTTTTCTAAGTTGACTTTACCTTTTGACACCATTTTAAGCACTTGCTGAACCTCTTCTTTAGATGAAAAGTCCGTTGTTACATAGCCTTGTGCTGCACCTACGAATTTTGGTAAATTCAATATATTTTGAGGCGCTAATACTTCATTCTTTAAGGCTTCGATAACTTTTTGTTGACGTGCGACACGACCAAAATCACCTTCAGCATCGTGGCGGAAACGGGCATAGCCAAGTAATTCTTTACCATTTAAGTATTGCTCACCTTGCTTTAATGAAACGCCAATTTTTTCAGACATATCCTTCTCTACATCGATTTTTACTCCATTTGGCGCTAAAATATCGACAAGTGATTCAAAATTTTTAAAATCGATAATAGCATAATGATGAATCGGAAGGCCAAACATATTGCTAATCGTATCCTTTAATAATTGAACACCGCCTAAATAGTAAGCCGTATTCAGCTTATAGGATTGATAACCTGGAATATTCGCATAAATATCTCGCATAAATGATACGAGTTTGACATCATTTGTTTTCTTATTCCAAGATAATACCATCATTGTATCTGTTCGTGATTTTTCTTCACCACGAGTATCGATTCCTAATAATAAATAGTTTTCAACATCGCCTTTTACTGTATCGCCGCTGAAATCCTCCTGAGCTACCTTTGTATCGTTTGCCATTTCTAGCCCACTTCGATATTGCTTAACAGCATAGCCCACAATAACTATGACACAGAGTAATAACAATGTGATCAATGCTCTCCCTTTTCGCAATCTACGTTTTTTGGGACGTTGTGAGCGTCTTGAATAATCTTGCTCTTCCATAAACTTATAACTCCTCTATTTTTTATAGTTAATGTAACGATTCATCGTTAGGAAAGTTTCATTGTAAACCTTGCCGCTCCTATCATCAACTACCTATTCGTTATTTTACACCCTATTTGATAGAAATGAGCAAAATAATGCTATAATATCTTCACAAAAGAAAGGATGATCAATATGATTGAGAAAGCTACGTTTGCTGGCGGCTGTTTTTGGTGTATGGTGAAGCCATTTGTTGAATGGGATGGTATACATACCGTTACTTCGGGCTATATGGGCGGCCATATAGAAAATCCTACTTATGAGGATGTTAAAAAAGGTACTTCGGGCCATTTAGAAGTAGTCGAAATTGAATTCGATTCTAGCGTTTTTAGTTATGAACAGCTTCTTGATATTTACTGGATGCAAATCGACCCAACGGATGCCTATGGTCAATTCCATGACCGTGGTGAATCATACACGACAGCAATTTTCACCTATTCAGAAGAGCAAAAGCGCATTGCCGAAGCATCTAAGGAAAAACTAGAAAAAAGTGGTCGCTTTAATAAACCTATTGTAACCACAATTCGCGATGCTAAGCACTTCTATCCTGCAGAAGATTATCATCAGGACTATTACAAAAAAAAGTCGGACCATTATGAAAAGGACCGTGCGCTTTCAGGTCGAGATCAGTTCATCACTGTGCATTGGGAAAAATAGCTTTAATATGAACATTCATTTCGATAGACGAATCACCTAGGTAATGCCGTTTTCAAAATGGTTTTTTGCATAATAAGACAGGCGTGTTGATTAGGAAAAAGTAGGTTTATTATTGATCGAAAGGGTTTTTCTTGTTGCTATTTTGTGTCGAGCCCTAAAACAGAATCGCTAAAGCTCTTTCGTTCGTTTTATAGGGATACTTTGAAGATTTATCGAAACAAAATCGCTCTTTATCGAAACTATTTGAGCTTTTATCGAAACAAAATCTCATTTTATCGAAACTATTTGGGCTTTTATCGAAACCAAGCTCTTTCTATCAAAGAAATCAACCACATGTTATGATGAAGAGTTTGTAGCGTAGGGCTACTCGACGCTCGCTCGCAGGAAGCCTTGCTCTGTGCGAAGCGACAGCGACAAAATGTTTTATCTGTGCGAAAGCGAAGCGTCAGCAACAAAACGAGTAGCCCGTAGCGGAAATCAGATCCTTCTAATTTAATTAGGATGGATAAAAATGGTTAATCAACACACCTGATAATAAGATAAAGTTTTTAACCTCTCCCGTACGTGAAGGATCGAAATTAATGTCCACGTTAGTTTAAAAAATTCAATCATTATAAGATAAGGCTTTTAGCTAATTAAAAGCCTCTTCTGATCAATCTAGTCGAAACATTTTCAAATAACGTGAATAAGAAATAATAAACGGTCTATACTATTAAAGATTTCACTTCAAATCCAATGACAAGGAGGGTTAACCCGATGAGTGGGGCTGACCGGTAACTCAGAAGGACCATCAAAGCTGAATGAAGCTAAAGCAAAGTTGTCTTAAAAAATTTTAAGATTCAATGCGGAAGCGAGGCAGTGTGTCATGGAGCACTATAAGTAAGTGAGAATCAAACCCGGAATATTAATATTCCGGGTTTCTTCTTTTTGTTTTGTTACTACTTATGGGTACCGCCAATTTTTTGGAAAATCTAAAAACTTGAAGATATCACACTGTTTTTGTGAACGAGTTTGATTCTAATTGTCAAAAATAAATGGATATTTATGTTAAAATAGTGAAAGAAATGGTGAAGAAATTCACTTACGGTCGAAGGCTTGAAGAACAATTATTCCAAAATGTTAGTATCTGTTTATAGAACAGCTTTTTGACCTCGACGATATATTATCAATTCTTGATGAAGAAATAACTTTTAAGTATGAAATCAAAACCTTCAACTAACGATCGTTTTATAAGAAGTACCCTACCCAAATGATTGATGTGAAAAATTGTACTTAAACTATTCAAGCGGTATAGTTGAAGAAGGAACTAAACATAAATTCGAAAAACGAAAAAATTTAAAGTCGACAGGAGCTAGATATGATGATAAAAGGTTTCGGGGGGATATTTTGGAGAACTAACAATCTTGATGTTATCAAAAAATGGTACAGTGAAGTGTTGAAGTTGGAAATAGACAATTGGAATGGAACTATGATTAAACCCGAATTAGGAAATGAGACGGTCTTTTCATTCTTTAACGAAAATGACAGTTATTTTCCAATAGAACAACAAGTAATGTTAAATTTCCAAGTACATGATATAGACGAAACTATTAAGCATCTCGAACATATTGGTGTTCCTCTTGAGAAGGAAAAAGAAATAAGTGAATTTGGAAAGTTTATTTGGATTAAAGATCCTGAAGGTCGACTAATCGAGCTTTGGGAGAAATAACGGTTTGTTATATTTTTCGAATTTAAAAGGAGTGCTTAATTCTGTTGAATTAAGCACTCCCTTTTTCTCTTTAAACTGTTTCCAAAAAAGAATGAAGGGCATCGAAAAAACGCTTACCATATTTTTCGAATTTTACTTCACCAATCCCACTAATATGTCGCAATCCTTCAAGCTCCATTGGTTTTTTATCGCATAAATCACGTAATGTTTTATCAGAGAACACAACAAATGGTGGTACCTTTTCTTCATCAGCAATTTCTTTACGCAATAATCGTAAATGCTCAAATAACGGATCATTGTCTACAATCTTACGTACAGTAACAGCTTCTTTTCGCATAACCGTTCGATTGCCCATAAGAACTTCTTTGCCTTCCTCTGAAACGTAAATAGTCGGAAACGTGCCGTGCTTAACGGCAAGTAAGCTCTCAGCAATTAAAAATTCAATAAAGCTTGAGACATCCTTCGAGGAATATTGACCTTTTAAAATGCCATAGGTAGATAGCCTTGCAAAGCCAAACTCCGTCATTTTTTGATTTTTGGAGCCAATTAGCACCTGAGCTACCATTGTCTTGCCAAATTTTTGCCCCATCCTCACAACACAAGCTAACACCTTTTGTGCATCTACTGTCACATCTTTGACTTCCCGTCCATCATTACAATTACTACAACGACTACAAGGCGCCCCTGCTACCTCGCCAAAATACGTTAAGATCGCATTTTGTAGACAGCCTTCTGTATGACAATAATCGACCATCGTTTGCAGCTTCGCTAGTTCCTGCTTAATGCGGGCTTCATCCTGCATCTGTTCAATTAAAAAGCGTTGTGTTTGGACATCGCCTGACGCATACAGCAAAATACAAGCACTCGGTAAGCCATCACGTCCTGCACGGCCTGCTTCCTGATAATAGCTCTCCATATTGCGCGGCATTTGATAATGAATGACAAAACGTACATTACTCTTATCAATTCCCATTCCAAATGCATTGGTTGCTACCATAATGCGCGCCTCGTCTTTTAAAAAGCGCTCCTGTTCTAATGTACGCATATCCTCTGGTAGTCCCGCATGATATTTAGCAACAGATTCTCCCAAACGACTTAAAAGCTCATAGATGGCATCTACTGCTTTTCGAGTAGCTGCGTAAATAATGCCCGCTTCATTTTTATTTTTCACTAAATAGTTTTTAATGTAGCGTTCTTTGTTTTCACCAATTAACACGGAAAAAGCTAAATTATCACGCGAAAAGCCGGTAATTACAGTAGATTGCTCGTCAATATCTAATAATTGTCTAATATCTTCACAAACAGCTGGTGTAGCAGTTGCCGTTAGTGCTAGGACAGTTGGCTTTTGGGGCCATAATGTAAATAATTTTTGGATCGCTCGGTAGCTTGGTCTAAAATCATGCCCCCACTGGGATATACAGTGGGCTTCATCTACAGCAATTAATGGTACAGATAAATTTGATAATACTTGTAAAAACGTTACACTCTCTAATCGTTCTGGCGCTATATAAAGTAACTTTAAATATCCTGCACTCGCAAGTTGCATCGTTTCATTCACTTCTTGCACGGATAAAGTGCTATTTATATACGCGGCCGGAATGTTGGCGGCACGTAATGCTTCTACTTGATCTTGCATTAGAGAAATTAAAGGCGATATGACGACTGTAAGACCATCTAGCATCAGTGCCGGAATTTGATAGCAAATTGATTTACCTCCGCCAGTTGGCATCACACAAAGACTTGATTGACCTCGTAATGTTTGTTCTATTATTGGTGCTTGTCCATTGCGAAATGAATCATAGCCAAAATGATGTTGTAGCATTTGTCTTGCTTGCTCCATCCAACTTTTCACTCCTCAGTTGTTAGACGAATGAGCTTATATTCGCCTTGTTCATTTTTATTTATTTCATATACCATCATAGAATTCGCAAGTGCCTGTTGGCCAGCAGCATTCGTTAGCACATATTCCGCTTTTGCACGAACAACAATATTTTGCCCTTCTATTTTAATATTTTTAATCGTCGTATTGGAAAAATGTATTTTCGCATGTTTGGATTTATAATACGCAACCATACCATCCAATGTACTTTGTAATTCGTCTATACCTACGAAAGGTTTCATGACACTAGCATCATCAATCTCAACAGCTGCTTGTAATTGCTTATGAAATTTATCTAAAAACAGCTTTATTTCATCGCCATTAAAAGCAAAAATGTTATTTCCATATCGATCAATAGCTTGCTGGACTGCTTCTTTGTCGCCTTGTTCTATATATGAATATAAATTTTTTGATTGAGAAAGCCGCTCACTTGTTTTCATACCCTCTTCAATCCATTCATCCAATAACTGCACAATATCTTTAAATGGTAATATGTACGGCTGTGAAACACCGTTTAGCTGGCGTTTAAAATAGATGCCTACAATTTCACCACTTTCCGCTTCTAGAACTGGGCTCCCTAAAGGTATGTTTTGTTCTGCATCTATGTAATAAGCTGCTTTTCTGTCACTATATTTTTCAATGACGTGCGGTAAGCTATCGACATAAACAGCTAATTGATTTAATTCCCCGTTATATACGGTTGGCACATTTACCGATGCGTTGTATGTAACTTCTAAAATGGCGATATTATATGCTGTAGACATATAGTGTACATTGGCTTCCACAAGCTTATTATTATTAAATTGTACGAGAGCAGCTGGCTTTGAAGCTACGAGCGCACCATTTGTCACAATATAAAGCTTTGCGTCCTCTTTTTTGACAATGATCCCTGCACCGATTCCGTTCTCTCCAATTACTTTTACTTCTGGTACAATTTTTTCTTCCTTTTTCTTCACAACTTTTTCCGATTTTACCTCGGCCTTTTTAGTATGAAACATTTCAGCCAATGAATCATTTCCACAGCCTGTTAAAAGTACAGCTGTTGCTCCAAGAATGAGCATTTGTTTCCGCATACGTTCACCAAAACTTTCTTTAAACATCTATCTCTATAATAAACAAGGTTTATATACGTTTCAAGTTTACATAATAATATTATAGTAATTAATATATTATGAAAATACTACTCACCCCCTTTATTTATTTCGTTATACCTATAAAAAACGATTCTTTTTTAGCTTTCATGTGAAAAATGCCTTATAATTTACGCTTAAAATGTTATTTAAAAAAGACATGCCCGTACATTCGCGCATGTCTCAAAATTATTTTTTCTTTAAAATAATTGTAGTAGCTACAATGCCAAGCATTAAAGTCATAAAAATGGCATAGGTAAATGTATGATTACCAGTGACATCATAGCAATAGCCAATAAGTATAGGGATGATCGCGCTTATCATAAAGCCACCTGATAGCACCATTGATGACCAACTATTTGCCTCTTCATCATTTCTAGCCTCATCCAATGGTAACAATAGTCCAATAGGAAATAAGCCACTTAAAACGATACCTATTATTAATACCGCAACCCACAACATAGCACCTGAACCTACCCATAGTAGCGCAAAGCCGAATATACCTAGGATTCCTAAAGAGAAAAGCCAACCGATTCGATTCGACCATCTCTCCATTAGTATAGGAACAGAAATATTTCCAATCATTTGAACGATGGACATAAATGTTAGCATAGAACTTGCAGCGACTAGTGAATAGCCCTTATCCTGTAACATCGGTGCTAACCAAGACATCATTGAGAAAAACAACGACGTTTGTAAACCG
Source organism: Lysinibacillus sp. fls2-241-R2A-57 (assembly GCF_030209535.1). Lineage (NCBI taxonomy): Bacteria > Bacillati > Bacillota > Bacilli > Caryophanales > Bacillaceae > Lysinibacillus > Lysinibacillus sp. fls2-241-R2A-57. Next base: position 3,123 of record NZ_JARVRU010000082.1, on the reverse strand, counting down.
AAATAAATTAAAATTGTCCAAGCACGGACATTTTTCCATGGATTTCGCGCATTATTTTCACTCGATACATCTGTTTCGGCCAACTCATCCTGCTCTTTTTGTATTGTCAGTAACCAAATGAAAAGAGCAATAATTGCTAGTACAGACCAACTGCCGAGTGCTATTGTCCAGCTCTCATGAAAACGATTATAAAATGTTACTGTTAGTGCTGCACTTAATGTTGCCCCTGTTCCAATACCAAATGAATAAATACCTACAACTGTAGTAAAGCGGTTCGGGAATTTCTTCTTTATATAGGCATTTAACATTGGCCCAATAAGCGCTATGGCAAACCCAGCAGCAAAGCTTGTGACAACTAGTAGTCCATAACTTTCTTTTATAAAGCGTAGCCCATTCGCTAATGCAATGATGATTATTAAGATCGTAATAGCTGTTTTTGTTCCAATTTTTTTTTGTAATGGTACTGCTAATGGTGCAAAGAGCCCCATACAAAACACTGGAATAGACGTTAAAAAGCTCATTTTTGTATTGGATACATGGAGTGACTCTAAAAGTACATTAAATAGTGGTCCAATTCCTGTGACTGCTGGCCGCATATTGAGCGCAACGAAAAAAATACTGACAATCACAAGTAGCGTGGAAACACGCCATTGCTTTTTCTTCATATTTTCTAAAAACCTTCTCTCTATATATTTCGAAAAATCCCACTAAAGTCTAACAATATGATAAGACCTCAGATTTCACACTATTTCCTTGTACCATTTTTTCTAGTTGCGGTCAATTTCATTGGAATTAATGATTAAAAACATAACTAACACGATGAAGTATAGGTGCCTACATATGTTTAGGTGCATCAATTCCTAACAGTGCTAGTGATTCTTTTAAAACAACAGATACACATTGACAAAATGCCAATCGTGAACTTCTTTGGTTGTCATCAACTAATACTTTATTTTGCGCATAATATTTATTAAATAGACGTGCTAATTGTAGGGCATATTTAGCAATTTGTGATGGATCCGCTTGCTCAAAAGCGTTAACAACTACTTTCGGAAACTGTTCCAGTAATAAAATAACAGGCCAAGCTTGCTCACCTAATACTTCGAAAGATACTTCGTTACTATTGAAATCTGCTTTTTCCAGAAGAGATGAAATACGAGCATACGTATATTGAATATATGGCCCTGTTTCACCTTCAAAATTCATCATGTGCTCAATGGAAAACTCGATATCATGTAGACGATTATTTTTTAGATCATTAAAAATGACTGCTCCTACACCAACCTGATGTGCGATGCTATCTTTCTGCTCAAGCATTGGATTTTTTTCCTCGATATTTCTCTTCGCCGTTGTAATCGCTTCCTTCAGTACATCTGCTAATAAAACAATCTTCCCTTTACGCGTCGACATTTTTTTACCATCTTTTAGGATCATCCCGAAAGGCACATGCTGTAAGTCTTTTGCCCAATTGTACCCCATCTTCTCAATAACCTTAAATAGTTGGCTAAAATGAAGAGATTGTTCATTCCCTACTACATAAAATATTTTTTGAGGATCATATTGTTGTTTACGATAAATAGCAGCTGCTAAATCACGAGTAGCATAAAGCGTAGCACCGTCTGTTTTAGTTATTAAGCATGGAGGCATATTGTCTATTTCAACGACATAAGCACCATCGGATTTTACAAGCAGCTCTTTTTCTTCCAGCTCTTGCACAACAGCAGCCATTTTGTCATTGTAGAAGGCTTCGCCAGCGAATGAATCAAAGTCAATGCCAAGCAGTTGATAAATGGTCTTGAATTCTACGAGTGAAGCATCTCTAAACCATTGCCAAAGAGCTAATGCCTCTTCATCCCCATCCTCTAATGCTTTAAATGCAGCACGTGCTTGTTCATTAAGTGTGTCATCCTTTTCCGCTTCTTCATGGAACTGCACATAAATTTTTAATAATTCCTCTATTGGAGCAGCTTCAATAGTTTGTTGATCGCCCCATCTTCTATAGGCAACAATTAATTTACCAAACTGTGTTCCCCAGTCACCTAAATGATTAATACGAATTGCTTTATAGCCATTTTTCTCGGCAATGTTTGCCAAAGCATTACCGATTACTGTAGAACGTAAATGGCCCAAGGAAAATGGCTTCGCTATATTAGGTGAAGAAAAATCCAAAACAACATTCCCTTTTGGTTCCTGTACGGTGCCATATAAGTTTTTTTCTTTTACTATTTGGCTAAGCACTTGTTTAGTAATCGTTGGCTGATGGTAAAATATATTGACATATCCAGCTACTACTTGAACTTCTTGTATGAAGTCACAGCGTAAATTGTTTTGAATATCGACAGCGATTGTGTGCGGGGATTTTCTTAATTTTTTAGCTAGTGTAAAGCATGGAAATGCCACATCCCCTAAGTCCAAATTTTTCGGTTTCTCCAGTAAATTTTGAATTTCATTAAACGTCAGTTCGTTATTCAATGCCTCAGCTATACTTTTCGCGATTTGTTTATACATGTTTTTTCTCCTCCCAATATATAATTAATTTCGCCTTGGCGTAATTGCGTCCGGATTTTGAATAGTGCCCGCACAATTTATTCCTTTCAAAATCCGTAACATCCGCACAGAGGCTTTATCTTCATTCAGTAGGGGTTTGGAAACTCACTGAAAAGGAACCACATCCCCTTTTCATCTCTTACCTTTAGAAATAAGAGTTTTCTGCTGAATGAAGATAAAAAAAGCCCTCGTCTCTAAAATAGAGACGAGAGCATAGTTTTCCCGTAGTACCACTCTAGTTGCCATAAAATATGACCACTTTCCATTGTTAACGAGGTGACTCCCCGATATTCTCTACTACTCATTCGAGAACCTTCTCCAAAGTGCGTTTCATTTATGGTTTCTGCATTAGGCTCACACCGTCCCTAATTCGCTTTCCAGTAGCACCATAAACTACTCTCTTTTTCATCGAATTTAACTGTGATTTTGAAATATTTTACATGAGCTGCTATTTAAAGTCAACCGTCTATTTGTAATAATTAAAAAGCGCAATACTTTCCTATTATTAATTTAATTTCAAATAAATAGGCTCTTCACCAAAACGTGTGGTTGATTTCCGTTCCGACTGGGCGCTTT